>JAAUPU010000006.1 GCA_012032975.1 Caldilineaceae bacterium
CGGGCGGCTTCACGGCCTTCATCTGCTGGACGTTTCAGCCGGAGAATACGGACATGGCGGACATCCCGGCGGCGGGGTCGTTCGAGTATCTGCGGACGCAGGCGATTGCCCGGCTCTATCTGGATAACATCCCCAACATTCAGTCGTCGTGGGTGACGCAGGGGCTGAAGGTGGGGCAACTGGCTCTGCGCCCGCGAGATCGACCACCGTCGCGACCAGATCCACCAGTGACACAACCTGGGACACTCGCCGACCAGAGGGCCAACCGGCCTGCCACGAGATCACCATCGGGATGCGCGCCGACTCTTCGTAGAAGTTGGATTTGCGCCACATGCCGTGCTCGCCTGCCATCTCTCCGTGGTCGCTGATGTAGATGATCACCTGTGTTTCAAGTTGACCCGTCTCGCTCAGCGCTGCAACCAGTCGTCCGATCTTGTCGTCGAGATAGGTGATCAGCCCGTAATAGCCGACCCGCGCCCGGCGCAGCGCGGCTTCTGGATACTCGACCAGGCCGAACATGCTGCGCATGCGCTGATAGACTGGGTGCTGGTTCTCCAGATGACCTGCGGGAATCTGCGGCAGATCGACCTCGTCCGGCGGATACAAATCCCAGTATGGCTGGGGCACGACCAGCGGGAAGTGGGGCGCAATGAACGAGACGTTGATCGCCCACGGCTGATCCCGCCGCGCCGGGTCGCGTAGATAGGCCAATGCCCTGGCCTCCGCCTCATCATCGACTTCGATCTCCAGCGTCGTGCCCGGACCGGCCTGGTCGACGCCCATCCACGGCGTCTCTGCCTCGACAATGCCGTCGGCCCAAGGATGGATGGCGTGGTTCGTTTCGCTGTGGGGATCGCGGCCTAGTTGGGCGCGGAAGCCATGCAGCTTGTCCGGCCCGATGAAGTGCTGCTTGCCGGAGAGCACCACGTCGTAGCCCACCGCACGCAGCAGATGCGCCC
Source organism: Caldilineaceae bacterium (assembly GCA_012032975.1). Next base: position 960 of record JAAUPU010000006.1, read on the forward strand.
AGGTCACCGCATCCGAGGCGAGCGGCGATGTGTTGTCCCAAGCGCCAATGTGGTGGATGTAGCGCCCCGTCATAAACGACATGCGCGAGGGGACGCAGAGCGGCGAATTGCAATAGGCGTTCTCGAACAACACGCCAGCCTCTGCCAGCCGATCCAGGTGGGGCGTCTGCACGAGCGGGTGTCCATACGCACCGCTGAACATGGGTGCGTGTTCGTCCGACATGATGACAAGGAAGTTGGGGCGTTGGGTGGTCATAGGTGACCTGGCTCCTGTCTTGATGTGATCCACGGATTTCGCAGATTGTTTTGAGGGTTGGCGTGATTAGAGGGAGCGGGTCTGTTTGGATGAGCCTGCTTGCCAGGCGCTCAAGAATAAAACGGCCCACGAATTCACAGTTCGTGGACCACGTTGTTCAAGTCAACACACACTTGGGTCGGGCGCTTGGCAGGCAGAGATGGCTATTCTCTTCGAGCGTTCGTCAAGAGCAAAGCGATTTGCCTATGATCGGTCAAATCGCAGTCGAAATGCTCACAATCCCCCAAGACCAATCCGTACGTTGTGGCCAATGGCCGGCTGCCAGTACAGTATCCCATAAATCAGTTGTTTGTCCCAGCGCCAAGGCTGCCTTCACCTTCTCCGCGGTCAGCTTCGCCCGCAACTCAGTTTCGAGGACGTCCAATCGATCCTTGCTTTCCTGGTAGCTGCTGGGATGATGGCGGACCAAGCCGACCCAGGTCAGGGCTTCCTCAAGTTGGCCTGCCTGAGCTTGCAAGTGGACCATGCCGGCCAGCGCTTCGAGCGACTGGGACGCTGTTTCCAGTTGCGCGGTGAGGGGCAGCGCGGTCGCAAAATACTGGCGAGCCGCCGGCCAATCTCCCCCTTTTATGGCAACGCAGCCCAACCCGATGAGGGTAGCGGACCAAAAGTATGACTGGCCTTGATTCTGCTGCCAGATCTCGACAAAGGCCTGCTGCGCGGCCGGCAGGTTGCCCTGCGCTTCGGCCAGATGGCCTGAGGCCAACAGAATCCTATGGCGATGAAGATGACGGCTCTCTTCGGGATGACCATCCCCTATTCGGTGTTCCACCGCTACCGCCTCTCGGAGATAGGCGGCAGCTTGCGCATAATCACCCTGCTAGCGAGCTACATCCGCCAGGCCGGCCAAAGCAAAAGGGACAGCCGCGAAATCGGGGTCGATGCCGACCCCCAGCTGATAGGGTTGCCAACAATCGCTTTCCGCCTGGGGATAGTCGCCGCGGGCCAGGGCTAGGTATCCCCGCAGGCCAGCCGCTGCGAATTTATAGTGGCGCACATCCACCGATTCCGTCACGGCGAAAAGCTGATCGGCATAGTCGGCCGCCTCTAATAGAGAAGTGAAAACAAAGTCGTACATATCGGGTGTGCCTTACCCCTGGTCGTGAGTATGCCATTTGTACGGACTCAATTTGGTATCTCTATTAGAACTGTCCGGCGTGGACGGCCGCATTCCCTAAGCCCGCCAGGGCCACCGCTTGACCATAGTGATCTCTCAAGGCTTGACCTGCTCAACAACATCCCGGGGCGAATAGGTGATCCCCAGCCTCGCTGCCCAGACGATATCCACGATTTTTGGGCCATCTGGATCAGCCGTGGCTGGTTTGAATGGGAGCAGGAAGGCTATCCCTACTGGGGGACAATGCACCACAACCAGAGTTGGTGGAACCACCGTCATCTGGGCAGTGTCTTACTGGTCCATTACGCCGATCTGAAGGCCGATCCGGCGGGCGAGATACGCTGCATCGCCGACTTCCTCGCTATCGAGATCTCCGATGATGCTCTTGGCTAGAATCATAGATCATACTAGCTTTGGCTCGATGTGTGAACGGGCCATCGCCGCCCAAGCAGACTCGGACGGCTCATCGCCATTTCGCAATGGGGCCAGGACCACATCATCTTCATCACCGGCATGTCGGGTTCGGGTAAAAGCACCACGTGCCGAGGAGTGGCCGAACATTTTACCCGAGCGATGCACATTGACGTTGACAAACTACGCGACATGATGGTCACTGGCCGAGCCAAACCGAGCAGCCGACCTGACATTGTGACGGAAGAATGGCGCACACAACTCCAACTGGCCCGCTCCACCGCGACCTGTATGGCGAACTTGTATGCCAGCCAGGGGGTCGATGTGGTGATTGATGATTTCTGTTGGCCGCCCAACTTCCCTGAATACTACGCGGACCTGTTTGACAATCCAGAGGTACACCGGGTGCTATTGTTGCCAAGCCAATCGGCCTTGGTCGAGCGGGTCACAAAACGGGGAGGGCCGTTTGCCGACGTCTTTGTGAAAAACACACCCTACGTCTACAGTTATCTGGAAGCGATGCCGAAAGAGGGCTGGATCGTGCTGGACTCAAGCGACTGGACGGTTGAGGAAACGGTTCATGAGGTCCTGGCGCGGGTCGGCGTAACTCATAGCCATACCAAATACGTACACCCCTAAATCGTGTCAGTCAAACTGGCGCACCGGGTGCAATTCATGCTGGTGGCGGGATTCAGTCGCGCAGGTTGTCCCCAATATGAAGTAGACCTTGCACCACCCCCCACACCTCAGCACCCCTTATCCATAGCCAGCGGCCAACGGTAATCAGCCATTTGGGGATCTTGCAGAATTCCAAGTCTTGCCCATAATTGCATCTAGCCAAACCACAGATGTCAATAGGGGAATCCACATGAACCACACAAACGATCCGGTCAGCGCGCAGGCTGCGCGCTGGCTTGCCCAATGGGATCGCGCCCTGGCGCACGCCGATATCGCTGCGGCCTCCGCACTCTTCGCTGACGAATGCTACTGGCGCGATCTGGTTGCCTTCACCTGGAATATCGTCACGCTGGAGAGCAGTGACGAGATCCGGGAGATGTTGGCCGCCACGCTGCACGAGATCCAGCCCTCCGGTTGGACGCTGACCGATCCAGTGACGGTGAAGGATGGCGTTGTGGAGGGCTGGTTTTGCTTTGATACCGCGATCGGGCGGGGCCGAGGCATCTTCCGCTTGCGAGATGGGCGTTGCTGGACGCTGTTGACCACGCTGCAGGAACTGAAAGGTTTTGAGGAAAAGGCCGGGCCGCGCCGCGCCAGGGGCGTAGACGATGGCGCAATCAAGAACCGCAAAACCTGGCTTGAAATCCGTCAAGACGAAGCCGCGCGTCTCGGCTACACGGAACAACCCTACTGCCTCATTATCGGCGGTGGTCAGGGTGGGATCGCGCTGGGCGCCCGCTTGAAGAGGCTTGGCGTCCCGACGCTGATCATCGACCAGCACGAACGCCCAGGCGATGCATGGCGCAAGCGCTACAAAGCACTCCATTTACATGACCCGGTCTGGTATGACCATCTGCCCTATATCCCTTTTCCAGACCACTGGCCGGTCTTTTCACCCAAGGACAAGATCGCCGATTGGCTTGAGATGTACACCAAGGTCATGGAGTTGAACTATTGGTCGTCCACCGTTTGCCACCATGCCGAATACGACGAAGCCGCCCAGGGTTGGACAGTGGCGGTTGAACGAGCCGGTGCGTCGGCGGTGCTGAAGCCCAAGCAGCTTGTCCTGGCGACCGGCGGCGCATTAAGCGCCCCGCGCACGCCAGATATTCCCGGCGCAGAGACCTTCGCTGGGGTGCAGCAGCATTCCAGCCATTTTGTCAGTGGCGAAGGCTGGGCCGGCAAACAGTGCATTGTGCTGGGATCCGGCACCTCCGCCCACGATATCTGCGCCGATCTTTGGGAATACGGCGCCGATGTGACCATGATCCAGCGCGCCTCCACCACCGTGATCAAGTCGGCAACGCTGACGGAGCTTGGCATCGGCCAACTCTATTCGGAAGAAGCACTCCAGGCTGGGATCACAACCGAGCGGGCGGATCTGCTTGATGCGTCAATGCCCTTTGCGTTGAAACATATTGGTGGACAAGCCCTTACGCGCCAAATCAAAGCGCGCGATACCGATTTCTATCAGCGCTTGACCGCGGCAGGCTTCAAACTTGACTTTGGCGAGGACGAGTCGGGGCTGGGCATGAAGGCTGTGCGCAACGGTGGCGGCTTCTACATCGACGTCGGCGCGTCGGAACTGATTATCGCCGGCGCCATCAAATTGCGCAGCGGCGTCAGCATCGCCCGCATTCGGGAAAAGAGCGTCGTCCTGACCGATGGCAGTGAGCTGCCCGCCGATCTGATTGTCTATGCCACTGGCTACGGCGCCGCCAACAAGGGACTGGCCAGGCTGATTTCCCAGGAGACCGCCGATAGGGTTGGTAAGGTTTGGGGATTAGGCTCTAATACCTATGGTGATCCAGGCCCGTGGGAGGGTGAACTGCGCAACATGTGGAAACCGACCCAACAACCCGGCCTCTGGATTCATGGCGGCAACCTGGCCTGGTCGCGCCACTACTCGCTCTACCTGGGACTCCAGATCAAGGCGCGCATGGAGGGGATTCCTACGCCTGTCTATCGATTGGCGCCCGTTTATCACCCTGGTTAAACGGAATTGCACAGCGACCTTGTGCTCCGCCGAATGAGTTCCAACCGCGTTCTGTTTTCATGATTCACGCTGTTGTATAATTTTCCAATCTTATCATTGTTTGACAGCCGCCGATTGGATTTCTAGTTATGAGTATACGTCTCGCAGATGCTGCATCATCGCCAGCAGCAGTAGCCGCACCCCAACTCCTGTTACAAACGAAGCTTTATCACCCCCCGCCTGCGGATAATCTCATCGTCCGCCCTCAGTTGCTCGATTATCTCAGTCAGCCTTTACCACGCAAATTGACCTTAATCACTGCTTCAGCTGGCTATGGGAAAACAACCATCGCTACCCAGTGGCTCGACCAATTGATCAAGACGCGCCAAGAAGGCGCCATCTCTATTGCCTGGCTCTCGCTGGATGAACATGATGATGAACTGCTGCTCTTCCTACGCTATCTGGTGGCGGCAATCCAGAAAGCCTGCCCTGGTTTTGGGAGGAATATTCTACATGCGCTGCATGGGGCCCAGTCGCCGACCTGGCAGCAGATCGCGGATAGTTTGGTCAATGACTTGGCGCACATAGCACAGCCGCTCTGCTTGACACTGGATGATTATCACGTCATTACGGCGGACGCGATCCATCAGGTGCTCAACCGGCTGCTGGAGCACCTGCCACCGATAGTGCATCTGATCTTGCTCAGCCGTACGGAGCCGCCTTTGGCCCTTGGCCGTTTGCGCGTTCGGCGTCAGATGCAGGAGTTACGCGCGGCCGACCTCACCTTTTCGCTACAAGATACGGCGCACTTTATGAGCCGGATGCTGGGGCGAGAGCTGCGGCCAGAGACGCTCCAAACGCTGTATGCCGGCAGTGAAGGCTGGATTGCCGGGTTGCAACTCACGGCGCTATCGCTCCCTCGTGCGACAGATGAAGGGCAACTGGTTGATGACACAGCCCTCCTCCGCCACTTCCGTGGCAACAATGCGTACCATATGGACTATTTATTTGAAGAGATCTTGGTGCTTCAACCACCGGCGATCCAGGCGTTCTTACTACAGACTGCCATTTTTGAACGGTTCTGCGCTCCCTTATGTCAAGCCGTCTTGGATTCAGTATGGTTTGCGCAAATCGAGGAGGAGGCGCAAGGGCTGACGCCCATTGCGGCGAGTCCGGCCCCGATTCAGGCGGTTTTCAGTTGGTTGCGGCGCGCGAATCTGTTTCTCATTCCACTCGATGGCGAAGGAGTCTGGTATCGCTATCACCACCTCTTTCAGCAGATGCTGGAACAAACCCTACGCGCGCGGCTGAGCGCGGCGCAGATCGCCATGCTCCACCGGCGCGCCAGTGCGTGGTTGGCTGCGGAAGGGGTGACGGAGAGCGCCATCCGCCATGCACTGGCTGCGGGAGACGCACTTCTGGCTGCGCAGCTGATCGAACAACAGCGCTACCATCTCTTAAGCCAGCATGATTTTCCCACCTTAGACCGTTGGTTGTCGTGGTTACCAAGCGAAGTGATCGTCCAACGGCCTGCCCTGTTGGTGGCACAAGGTTGGCGTCATTACTTCTTTTACCGCGCCAGGGAAACCTTTTTCCGCTTCGCAACGCAGGCGGAGGCGCAGTTGGCATCATCCGACTTGGGGATGGATGCGGCGTCAAAGCAGATTTTGGCCGGTGAGATCCATGCGCTGAAGGCATTTAGCTTGCCCTGGCACAGTCATGCTGATGAGATCTGGCGCCACATTGAATTGGCCTTTGCCCAAACTCCCGAAGGAACTGTCTTTCTCTATCCCTATTTGGTCTTGATGAAAGCCTACGCCCTCAATACACAAGGCAACGTCACAGAAGCGCACGCCTTTTTGGAAACCGCACAGCGCACGATACAACGGACCTCAAGTGCAGCCGGTATGGTCGCCGGTTTTGCCCAACTCATCAATTTTGTGAACGGTAAGCTCTCCCAATGCGCCTCAGTCTATGAACAGTTGTGGAAAATGGAGTCGAATCATCAGAGCAACCATGGCCCATTTTTATCAAGCGTTCTGCATGCATACCTGGGGTCCATCTACTATGAATGGAATCAACTGGACAAAGCTGCCGTACATCTAACGGCTGTGCTCGATATCACGCATGGTTACAGCCTAGGTGCATTCAAACGGGGCGGCCTGATATTGGCTGCGCTCTATCAAGCACAGGGCAGATTTGTCGAAGCTGTGCAGGTGCTTGAGCGACTTTACCAATTGGATGTAGCCAAAGAGAGTGACTACTTCCGCCATGAGGTGCAATCCTTTCATGCCAATTTGCTCCTCAGAGAGGGTGCAATGGCAGAGGCGCTGCAACAGTTTCATCTGGTGAAGCCAGAACCGCTCTATTTGATTGACGCGGCCACCGAGTTCTCTATGCTAACACAAGCCCAACTATTGATTGTTCAAGGGGGCGAGCAAAATCTTGCCCAGGCCGCTGAGATTTTGCAGACTCAAAAAGCAACGACTGGCCCCCTCCACCATCGGGGCAGACGGATTCATGTGCTGGCGCTCGAAGCGTTACTCCAACGAGCAGCAGGCCGACAGAAAGAAGCATTAACCGCCCTAGAAGAGGCGATTATTCTGGCCAAGCCGGATCACTTCATCCGCACCTTTGTCGACCTCGGTCCCGACCTGGTGCAGCTACTGGAACAACTGCGGCGACAGCAAATTGAACCCGATTACATCGGGCAAATCCTCATGGCGTACCCCTTGGCAACACAAGCACCGCAGACCATGCGGCCAAGCCAGCCTGCTCAACCACAGCCGCTCCCACCCGCAACGAAACTGGTTGAACCGCTAACGGAGCGTGAACGCGAAATCCTCGTCTTGTTAGCCGAACGCCTCTCGAACAAAGAGATTGCCCATCTCCTGGCTGTCTCGCCCTTTACGGTCAAAAACCACCTCAGCACCATCTATCAGAAGCTTGGCGTCAGCGGCCGTCGACAGGCTGTGAATCACGCCGGGCGCGCTGGACTCCTGCATTAGCACTGTACTAGTCCATTGCGGACTAGTGAAAGCGCACCCCTCCTCAGCAACCCCTCAAATTTCCCGTCAAACATAGTCCAAATTAGTCCATGATGGCTCATGCAATGCGGCGCTGCACCCGCTATCATTGAGCTATCAACGGGCAGTACGGTGACATGCCTAAAATTGCTCGACACATTCGAATTCAACGGAGGAAAACAATCATGGATTTAACTAGAGAAACTTTGACGGTTGCATTCTGTGGCCCAGTCGGTTCCGGCAAGTCGACGCTCCTTGGTAACTTTCGCTTCCTCACCGGAGGTTTTGACCAGCGTAGCCTTGATCGAAAATTTGGTGGGGGGGAAGTCAATTATGCCTGGGTGATGGACAATACGGCTGAAGAGGAAGCGGCTGGAAGGACGCTACGATGGTCTTCGTGTTTTGTTGAGACCGAAAAATACCTCCTCAATTGCGTCCAAGTTCCCGAGTCCGTCGATCTGCTTCGCGAGACGATCTCCGGACTGTCCCAGGCGGACGTGGCGTGCTTGGTGGTGGATCCGCACCCAGACCGTTTCGAGGCGGCCATCGCACCAGGCGGCGAGATCATGCGCACGAGCATCATCCTGGCGACGCTTGGAATCAACCAACTGATTGTCGCCGTGAACAAAATGGACACCGTCAGCTATTCCGAGACGCGCTTCAATGACGTGGTCGCCCAACTGAAACCCGTTCTCCAAGAGTGTGGACATAATCTCAACTTGGTGCGCTTTTTTCCCACTGTCGCGACGAAAGGTGAAAACGTTATCGGTTCGAGCACCAACATGCCGTGGTGCAAGGGGACCTTGGCGTGGACCTTGTTGAGTGCCATCGACACCATCGACAGCGCCCAACTGCCGGTGAAGAATGCCAGCGCGCCTTTTAGGGGCTTGGTCGTCCGAGAGGACAATCAGTACGCGGATGGGACCGATTGGCTCGTCGTGCATGTCGAGGCGGGGGTCCTCAGACGGGATCAAGAAGTCGTTTTTTATCCCACGCACACTGTCGCTAACCCCTGCGCAGCGAAAATCCGCCAGATTGATTTTCGCCATGAAGCCGTTAGCGATGCCGGGCCAGGGGCAACCGTGGTCCTCGAGCACTCGGGCCTGTCCAAAACGCACTGGCCTCGACGTGGCGATGTAATGGTGATCAAAGGTGACACATCTCTCGGTCCGGTCACTCGATTCACTGCCAGGATCTCGGTCGTGTATCAAGATGGGCCGCTCGCGGTGGGCGCTGTGACCACCCTTTATCTCAACAGCGCGCAAGTCCAAGTCCGGATCGCAAAAATCGAGCGCGAATTCAACAGGAAGACCGGGGCGACCATTGCGGAGAATCCAGCCTCGATTGGCCAAGCAACAGGTGCGGTTGTGGTCTTTGAGCCCCTCGAACCGCTGACTTTGGCGGTGTTTCAGAAGACTTGCCAGGGGCTTGGCCGGCTGGTTCTCACCGACAGCAAGCTGAGCGCCGCTGGGGTCATGAACCTGAGCATCGGCGCGGTCAGCAACGTCGTCTACGGTTAACGGCGGTTAGCGGTTATAACCATTGCTGCAGCAGGTCCTCAGGCACAACAAGCCGTTGAGCATTTAGTTGCATTTGTTGCGCAACTGCAGTAGTTGATATCTATCCTTCGCTCTGTTTGAAAACCGGAGTCGCCTGAAGGAGTAAACTTCTTCGCAAAGTCCGGTTTTCAAAACAACCGCCGTATAGCATCAAAGCAAGGCAAACTGCCTTTGTTTGCCTGTGGTCATCATGGTTGGTCAGGCTCGAGCAAACTCGGCTTGGTTGTGGGTCAGGTTTGCCGGGTTGGTTCTACAATCAAATATCATGGTACGAGTCGCTAACAAATCATTGCAAAGGAGACTAAATCAGATGTTTCGCAAAATCGTTTTCACCCTCATGATCGCCGTGTTGCTCTGCACCGTTGCCGTCGGCTCCGTCTTTGCCGGCCAACAGAAGGTGACCGTCTGCCACAAACCAGGCACCGAAGAGGAAGCCACGCTGGAAGTAGCCGCCCCCGCCTTGAATGCCCACCTGGGACATGGCGACTACGAGGGCGACTGTCATGCACAACAATCTGCCGGCTGTGAGGCCATCAATGCGCTCGTTCCCGATCCACAGACGGATCCATTTGAGTATTTCTTTGGCGTTTCCAGTTTGGATTTTCTGCCTGGTGAGACCATTCATGTCGATATCACAGTGACCAATGCGAATGCGCCGTACCCATATCTGCAATCGTATGGCGGGATCGTCACGAGCAGTTTCGATTACCTTGCTGGTGGGTTTGAGTATAGCGAGACCCCAAATGAACAGGTTAGTTGGTCCGCAGATCATGTGGTTGTGGCTGGTGATGACGCAGACGGCGCATATGTCTATGTCATCGGCATTGAGGGCTTCACGCTGGACGCTGTGAATTTCAGTTGCACGCCCAACTAAACTGAGCGCTTTACCTCGATTCTGTTGAGAGCAACCGGTGCAGCCACCTGCACCGGTTGTTTGCGTTTTGAGATCTGGACGACATATACCTCAATTCTTGCCACGCTGTTGCTTTAAAGTGTACTGTTCGCCACTTTCCTCGTTCTTACCGCATCCACAGCCGTAGCATGCGAAACGCCCGTTCTGGCATCTCGGCCAGCACCTCAGCCAGCGGTAGACAGAACGGTTGGACGGAAGGCGCTTTGAACGTATGATGGGTCTAGCTCAGCCTGCACCGCTGCGACGATACCCCATAATTCGCCTGCTTGTCCGCGCACCAGCGCCGCCTGCACCTGCTCCAGGGACAAGACCGTCTGTAATTCAGTTTCCAGGCCGGCCAAGCGATCTTTGCTTTCCTGGTAGCTGCTAGGATGGTGCTGGATCAGCCCAATCAGCGTCAACGCCTCTTCCGGTTGACCCGCCTGTTGCTGCAAGTGGGCAAAGCAGGCCAGCGCTTCGAGCGCCTGGGGCGCGGTTTCCAGTTGCATGATTCCACATTCTGGAACGCGTCCAACGCTTTTAGCAGCTTTACACCAACGGGTTCCACATCTGCGCCAGTGCCAGGGCCAGAAGGGCCAGGATCGCCCCGACGCCAGCGAACGCAACCGACACCTCGCGCGCCTCTTCGGTGGTGATGAAATACTTGGGCAAGTTGGCAAAGACCTGGTGCAGCGCGTCTGCGCTCTCCGCAAGATAGTACTCGCCGTCCGTCATCTCCGCGATTTGGGTGAGCGTCTCCTCGTCCAAAGCGCGGCGTCCTCCGCCAAATCCACCTCCCACCCCACCGCCGCCAAAGTTGTTCGGGTCTATCTCGAAGAGTCCTGCGCTGCCCAAACTGCTCTGGCGTACAGCGTCTCGGCGTGTTCTCGTGCTCTGTCCCAAAACCGATGGTATAGACGCGTATCCCGCGCTCTGCGGCGAGTTGGGCTGCGTCCAACGGCAGCGCGCCCTGGTTGCTGGATCCGTCGGTCAGCAAGACGATGATATCCGGCTGGTAAGAGCCAGCGGGAATGGGCGTCGGTGCGATCTCGCCAACACCGCGCCCCATGTTGACCGGCGCCACGTTGGCGTTCACCTCGGCAATTGCGTCGATGGACCGAAGAATGGCGCTGCCGACCGCGGTGCGCCGTGCGCGCGTCAGACCGTCGATTGCCTGGATCAGTGCGTCCTGGTCGCGGGTCGGCGGCATCACCAACTCGGCAAAACCGGCGAAAGCCACGACCCCTACCTGCGTACCAGCCTCCTGGTTGAGCACGAACGCCTTGGCCGCTTCTTGCGCGGCGGAAAAACGATTGGGTGAAATGTCCGTGGCGCACATGCTGCCTGAAACGTCCAGCGCGAGGATAATGGTGGCGCGGCTGTAGGAGATGGCCATGACCGCGGTCGGTCGAGCCAGGGCGAATACGAGCGCAGCAATTGCCAAGAGAAAGAGCGCCGCCGGCAGATGCCGTCGCCAGCGAGAACGTTTCGGTATTGGCTGCGCGCACAAGTTGCAGGCTGGAGAAGCGGATGGTAAATCGGCGACGTCGTCGCAGAGACCAGATGTAGACTACGAGGATCAGCGGGACCAGAAGAAGCAAAGCCAGAAACCACGGCCACAAGAAGTTCATTCGACGCCTCCTCGGCTCATTCGACCGATCTCTCGGTCAGCGTACACAGGGGATCACGGGAAGCGGCCAAACCAGAAGAGCGACAGCACCGATGCCGCAAGCAGGATGACCATCCCAACGCCCGCCAAGAGCGCAGTGACTTCCGTCTCCTCTGGCTGCACTGTCAACGCGCGGGCAACGCCGTCATAGATGTCCGCCATTTCTTCCTCGCTCTCAACGTTGAAATAGACGCCATTGGTGATCTCTGCGACCCTGCGCAGAAGCTCCTCGTTGAGCCGGGTGACGACCGTAAAGCCATCGATCTCGAGGTGGTCCCCGCAGCACTGCCCATCCCTACCGTATGCACGCGCACGCCATAGTCCGCTGCTCGCTCCGCGGCCTCCAGCGGATCCGAATCGGCCATGTCCTCTCCGTCGGTGATCAACACGATCACCGCGTCGTCGAACGAACCCGAAGGCAACGGGGTAGGGATGGGCGTGCGTGGCGTTTCGACGCCGTCCTCCTCAGATTCTGCCTGTGGCGCGACGCCGGTCAGGATCAAGGCCAATGCAGCGAGGATACCTTCTCCTAACGATGTGCCACTTTGCGGCGCCAGCCGGTTGATGGCGTCGAGGAGTTCGATCTGCTCGAAAGTGGGTTGTTGCACGACCATCCCACCTTCGCTGAATGCGACCAGGCCGACCCGGATGGTGTCGGGCTTCTGCTGCACAAAGGCCAGAGAGGAGCTTTTGGCCGCCTCCATTCTGCTTGGTTCAATATCGCCTGCAGCCATGCTGGCAGAGACGTCAAAGGTCAGGATGACTGTTCCTTCGTACAGGGGCACGTTCAACGGCATGTGAGGGCGGGACAATGCAATGAGCAACAACGCGATACCCAGCAGGGAGATGCCTGCCGGCAGTGCCGCCGCCAGCCAACCCGCCGGCTGCTGCCGCTCTGTGTCAGATCCAAGCTGCCCCACCGCGCGATCAGATCACGGCGGCGTCTGTGGGCCTGAGCGTAGAGCAAGACGCAGACTGGCAACAGCAGGAGCGATACGAGCATCCACGGCCAGATGAACGTCATGGATCGCAATCATCCTGGGAAAGACTGTCCACCGCACACCGCCGAAGCAGGCTGCGGAGCAACATCACTTCAAATGCTCATCGAAGAACGCAACGGAGCGCGCAAGGGCCGTCGCGAGATTGACCGAAAGGTTGTGGTTGTCGCCTGGATATTCAAAATACTCGACCGCGCCATCCACAGATCGAATCTGTTCGGCAAGGGTGCGAGACCATTCGACAGGAACTTCGTACGGGGGGCAACTTCCAACCACGGTCGTGCGAACCATTCCTGCCTCCGTTGCGCTGCCTACGCAAAGTTTCAGCCGTCCAACGTCTCACGAGATTCGCGTGGGGACTTCACGGCGAATGAATATCCTGAAGAGATGCCTCTGAGAAAGTCACGATTGTAGGAGACCATCACATCAATATGACGCCACTCACAGAACGCTCCAATTTCCGCGTCGCCCTTTCTTAACCCCATTTTCTCAAAGACTGCAATGAGGTGCAGTGGAACTTTGTCGAAGTCGACAGTTGCTCTTGAACGCAACAGGAGCCGGTAGAACTGTCTCATGTCATCGCCAGAGAGATTGCGCTCCAATTCGGCCCGAACTTGGTCTGGAATGATCACATCAAGCTTGTCCAAGTTGAGCAAAATATACTCACAGGAATCATCGATGCCGGAATGCCAAAAATTCAGACGTTGGTGTCCAGACTAACTTTCATGCCGTTCAGCCCAAACAGACTCGCGCGTATCACGAAGAAGATTCAGGATTTCATCCTTGTCCATTGCGGCAAGTGGGTGACGGCCACGAATGTCAGCCAGCCAATTCTTCATCTCTTCAATATCGTCTGACCGATCGAGGATCACGATCTCGATTTCTTTTTCCGGTGGCAAGCCTGACAGGTGAACTGAGCCATCTTTTTCTACGACTGTATTGTATCGATAAGTAGCCATTCGATCCTCCTATCCTTCACTTGCGTAAGGCCATTGCGGGAAAATAACTATCCACGAAGAGACACGAAGCTGCACGAAGAACCAGGTCAAATCTTGGTGTTCCTTCGCGAGCTTCGTGGATGCTTTTAATCTTGGATCGGCCTAAGTTGAATGCTTCGCACGACTTCCCTCTGGTTCCTCTATCCGAGAACGATAGCACGGAACCCTCCCCCCTGCAATTCATTTTCCAGGACACAGATGTGCCTCTGCGTCCCGTCTCAATCTGTCGCCTAACTTCTCACCGTCACATCTTCCCGCTTCAACACCTCGGGCAGCAACGCCAGGCCGAGGCCGGCCCCCTCCGGCGCATAGACAAATCCCTCCTCGATGCGCGGCAGGTTGGTCACCAGGCGCGGATACCAGCCGGCGTTAAACGCGCGCACCGTCTCCTGGATCAGCGCGTTGGGACCGTGCATGCAGAGATGCACCGACGCCATCAGCGTGACCGGACCGGTGCAGTCGTGGGGGGCAAAGGGCAGGTGATGCGCCTCGGCCATGGCCGCGATCTTGCGCGCTTCGGAGATGCCGCCGACCCAGGCGATGTCGAGCATGGCATAGCTGGTGGCGTGGCGCTCGAACATCTCACGGAAAGCCCAGCGCGTCGCGACCGTCTCGCTGGCACAGGTGGGGGATGCGCGTCGCGCTTGAATTGGCTGAGCGCATCCAGGTTGTCCATGCGCACCGGGTCTTCGAACCACATCGGCTCGAATTCCTCCAGCGCCCGTGCGATGCGCATGGCCGAGGGCAGATTCCACAGGCTGTGCATCTCGACCATGATCTCCATTTTGCGCCCAACCGCGTCGCGAATCTTGC
>JAAUPU010000348.1 GCA_012032975.1 Caldilineaceae bacterium
CTTGGCGTGACGGCGACCGACATTGTATTCGAGCCTGCGGTCGGTGTTTCTGGCCAGCCGGTGTCGATACGGGCCACGATCCGCAACTTGGGATTCAATGAAGCCACGAATGTCGATGTTGCATTCCTCGACTTCGATTCAACGCTTGGCCGCACAATGATTGCCAGCATTCCGGCCGGTTCGTCTGCGGTGACCACGGTGCAAGCTACCTTCGCCGAAGCCAGCTTACGGCTCATTTCGGTCCGCGTCGACCCGGACAACTTGATCGCTGAAGTCAACGAGGCGAACAACGAAGCCAGCAAGCTGCTACAGGTCGGCCAGCCCGACCCATCACAGGCGACGATGGTCATCCAACCTTCGGCGCCCACCGTCTGCCAGGGCGAGAGTGCGTCGATCAGCGGCCAGGCCCATTACGACTTCAGCCAGGTCCCCGGTCAGGACGACCATCCGGTGCAGGGCGGCGCGGTCAAGGTCGTGATCGTCGATCCGGCCACGGGCAATGTGATCAGCACCTTCACGGGCGCGCTCACAAATATCAACGGCTTCTTCAGTCAGGCCATCATCGCGCCGACGAGCGACGGCGTCTATCCAGTGCGCGTCGAGGTCACCGACAAGACCATCACCCAGGAGACGCAGACTACGCTGACCGTCAGCGGGGCCTGTCCTGAACCGCCGACGGTGCCGCCACCACCGCCCAGCGATCCTGGCCCGGGCACGCCGCCGCCCAGCGGACCCCCGGATACACCACCGTCGGCCACATACGGCGACGTCTATGTGCGTTCCGCGGACATCTACTTCAGCGACGACAATCCTGATCCCGGTGAAGACATCACGATTTTCACCTACATCCGTTACTATGGCGAAGAACCGGCCTTCGACATTCCCGTGACGCTGTACGACATCGTGCCGATCAACGGGACGCTCACTTTCATCGAGCTTGGCAGTACTCTCGTGAGTTTTGTCAACGGAGGAAGCAGCAGCCCGGTGGTTGTGAGTGTGCCGTGGACGGCCAACCCCGAAGGCGCGCAGGTCATCCAGGTCGTCGTCGAGCCGCCTTTCGACCAGTTCACCGGGAATGACAAGGCGACTCGCCTGATCGTCGTCGGCGACGTGCCTCTCCTTGCCATTCAGAAGGAGGTGACGTTGCTGGTCGACGCCGACGCCAATGGTGTGATCTCGCCAGGCGACAGGCTGCTCTACACGATCAGCTATCAGAACAACGGCACAGGCGATGCGGTCAACGCGACCATCATCGACGATTTCGACGAGTCTCTGCTCTTGACGCCGAACCCGATTTCCAATGGCGGAACAGTCGCCAACGGCGTGATCACATGGCACCTGGGCACGCTTGGAGCACAAGCGTCCGGTTCGGTCAACTATGAAGTGGATATCATCTCCGCTGCCGAATTCCCGACCGGCAGAACGGTGATCGAAAATGTTGCTCTGTTGACAGCCGACGACTCCCCAGCCGACGCCGACAGCGCTGACGTGGAAGTCCTGGTCAACTCACCCCCAACCGTCGACGCCGGAGCCGATCAGACTGTCTATGAGGGCGACACGGTATCGCTTGCTGCTACTGGTGATGACTATGACGGCGACCTCATCACCTATTCGTGGGATCTTGACGGTGACGGCGTTCTTGAAACCAGCGGACAGAATGCCACGTTTGTCGCGGCTGACGGACCCGAGACTATCACGGTTACGGTACGCGTAAGCGATACAGGCGACCTTTTGAGCAGCGATCAACTTGTCGTCGTGATCCGCAACGTTGCGCCAACGGCGGTATTTAGTGTGCCGTTGGAGGTGAACAGAGGCGATGATATCAATCTGTCTCTGATAGATCCTACCGACCCATCACCCGCAGACAGCTCCGCTGTTTGAGTTTGATTTCAATTGCGGCGATGGCTTTATCGGCTGGAACACAGACAATATCGCCACCTGTCCGACCACGGAAAGCGGACCAAGGTTGGTCAAAGGCATGATCAGGGATAAGGATGGTGACGTGACTCAATACGCAGCTGTCATCACAGTCCACAAAACGGCAACCAATGTCACCCCCCAGATCAAGCAAGTCAGCACAGCCGGCAGCCGCTTCGTGCCGGGTGCGCCTTTCGCCACAGGAACCTACAGCCTCAACCTGACCATGCTCAACACGGGCACGATGCTGCTGGAGGATCTTTTCTTCAAAGTGCAGCCATCCTGGAACATCAGCAACACGCTGGTGAACCGGGATCCGGACTCGCCACCCAGTGTAGGCGCGACCAAGACCGTTGACGACGGTGACCTACCTGGCGGCAATGGAATTTGGGATCCGGGTGAGACTCATACGGAGTTCTTTGTGCTAGGTTTGAACTATCCCTCCTTCAAAGTGATTTTCAATCTATATACATGGGTTGCAGTTACGGCGGACGTCAGCGCAGAGCCATTGCTAGTTGCCACCTTCGAGGTTGACCTGGACCCGACCAAACTGGTCGAGCACGAACACCGGGTGTACCTTCCATTCTTGGTGAAGTAGGGTAACTGCAAGGAAATTTAGGAGCGAGAGCGCTCGATAATTCTTGCCTTAATCCTCTGTGGTCAATCAGACCAAATTGAACTCGGCCAGCCAGGTTTTTAGTTCGATTCAGAGTGGCGAGGACGTCTAGACTCCTCGCCACTCTTATCTTCACATGGTTGCCAGTTTTTCAATCGGTTTGACACCCAATTCGCGCGCTGCTAAAGTGAAGCAACGGTAGCATCTCCGCCTCATCTGGTTGACCTACGTTGACCACTACCTCTAAACCTAACAGGAGCCATTCTTATGCCCACCGACCTTGCCCAACACATTCAGGCCACTCCCATCTGCGACACCCACGAACATCTACGTCGTGAGCAGAGCTATCTTGAAGAAGGCCCGGACATTCTACAGAGCCTCTTTGGCAACTACGTCTCGGCTGACCTGGTTGTGGCGGGCGCCAGCCAGGCCGCAGTTGACACACTGCTCGACGCCGCAAATCCCGACATTCGCGGTCGTTTCAGCGGCGTGCGGCAGGCGTGGGAAGCCGTCCGTCATACCGGCTATGGCGAGGCGGTGCGCATCATGGCCCGCGATCTCTATGACATGGACGAGCTTTCCGCAGATGCCATCGAAGGCGCGGTGGGTATCCACGCAGGCCTACGCCAGCCCGGCCAGCGGCTGCATCTGCTGGCTGAGCGGGCCAACCTGGACCATGTGCAGACCGACGATTTCATCCGCCCCTGCCCGCCCGATGAATCGGGGCCTGACTTTTTCTTCTATGATATTTCCTGGGTGAGCTTCTGCAATGGAACGCCAGACCTGGCGCCGCTGGCGGAAGAGACCGGCGTCGAGGCGCCGACCTTGCTTCGTTGCGCCGTGCAATGGAACGGGTCTTCGAGCTGAACGCAGCAACCGCGATCGCGTCAAATCCCAGCACGCCTACAACCGCACGCTCCGTTGGCAAGAGCGCAGCGATGGCGAAGCCGCCGCAGCCCTGGCCGCTTACCTGCGTGACCCCGACGCGATTAGCGTGGCTGACAAGCTCTGCCTGGGCGACTGGTGCTGGGCGCGCGGCGTCGAGTTGGCCATCGAAGCCGACCTGCCCTTCAAGATCCACACCGGCTACTATGCCGGCCACAGCCGTATGCCGGTCGATTACATCCGCGCCGGCAACCTCTGTCCGTTGCTGGCCAAATATCTGGACGCCCGTTTCGTGCTGATGCATATCGCCTACCCCTACAGCGCCGAGCTGACCGCGCTGACCAAACATTACCCGAATGTCTACGCCGACCTTTGTTGGGCATGGAGCATCGACCCGTTCAGCGCGGGCGATTTTGTGCGTCGCTTTATCCACACCGTGCCCGCCAACAAACTCTTTGTCTTTGGCGGCGACACCAGTTGGCCGACCGCAGCCTATGCCTATGCAGTGCAGGCGCGGCGCTGGTTCACACGCGCTATGCAGGCCGAAATCGACGATGGTTTGCTCACGGAGGGTGAAGCGATTGAGCTGGCGACGCGGTTCATGCGCGACAATCAGTACGACTGCTTCCGTGTCGAACAGAAGAAAGAGGTGTTGCGTACTCATGGCTGACAGACCGAAAGTCATCCTCGCCCCCTATTACCGCACATTGGACGAAATCTTCACGCCGATCGATCTTGAACGGCTGCACGCCTGCGCAGAGATCGTCTGGGCCAGAGATGAACCCTTGCTCCAGGACGAGTTTGATCGACACAAAGCGGATGCTTCGGCGGTGGTGACCACCGGCTGGCGCTACGGTCCCATCGATGGGATGCCCAAGTTGCGCGCCATCATGGAGGTGGGCGGTCGCCACCCAAGCCCGGAAGCGCTCGACTATGCAGCCTGTTTTGCCCGTGGTGTTCGGGTGCTCAGTTGTGCGCCTGCCTTTGGCCCGATGGTGGCAGAGATGGCGCTGGGCATGACGCTGGCGCTTGCCCGCCAGATTGTGGTCTGCGACAACGATTTTCGCCGCGGCGAGGAAATCTATTTGCGACCCGGCAACGCGGGCGCGTTTTCGCTGTACGGCCAAACCGTCGGGCTGATCGGCTTTGGCGGATTGGCCCGCGCGCTGCTACCACTTCTTGCACCCTTTGGCTGCAAAATCCAAGTGTTCGACCCGTGGCTGCCCGATGCCTATCTCATCCGTCAACGGGTGACGCCGGTTGCCCTCGACACATTGCTGGCCACCTCCAAGGTCATTTACGTCTTGGCGATTCCCTCGATCGAAAATCGCGGACTGCTGGATCGAACTTACCTGGAGTTGATCCCACCGGATGCGCTCTTCATGCTGATCAGCCGCGCGCATCT
>JAAUPU010000349.1 GCA_012032975.1 Caldilineaceae bacterium
CGGCGAAGGTCATGAAGATGTCAAAGTTGGGCGCTCGGTCCACCGTTTCGCCGCGCAGCCGTTTTTGCAGTCGTTCCATTGAGTTCATGGTCGATCTTCCTGTTTATAGGGTCGGTAGCCGGTCCGATCCCCTTGGGCCAAACTTGGGCAAGAGCCGACCGGTCTGTTTACTGTATGCAGCATAGTGGGCGCCAAAACGATTGAGCATCAATTCTTCCTCGACCGGAATGCGCAGAATGACCAGCGGCACAATGGCAAACAGAGCCAGCCAACCGGCCAGCCAATTCTGGATCAGCAACGGCTGGCCCATCGCCCAGAGGATGTGCGCCGCATACATGGGGTGGCGGATGTGGCGATAGACGCCCCAGATGACCAGCGTATGCGCTTGGCGCACCTCCAAGCTCCCCGACCAATTGTCGCCAAGATCGACATGCGAACGCCAGAGCAACCAAACGCCCGCGGTGAAGAGAACAACGCCGATCCAGCCAGCCCAGGTCGGCAGGGTGTAGTCGGCAAATGCCAGCCAGCCTGTCAGCAGGTAGAGAAGTGGTAGCAGTTGCGAAATACCCCAGAGCGCCATAAAGGCCATCACACCGGGATGTTCCGTGCGCGATTCGGTGAGTTCGGCATCCTTGTGACGACGACCATACCTGAGCCGAACACCCGTTCCCACGCCCAAACCCAGCAAATAGTAGAGCGAAAAGAAGTTGTTCATGGTTCGACCCCCTGCTGTTGGCGACAGTCGATTCGGGCCACGACCCAACTATAACCCATATTTCGATGGAAAGAGCGGGTGGATCATCTCGAATGTTGGGGTACATCCATCCTCAGGAGATAGTTCAGAGGCTGAAATCAACTTCAGGGTGTGGAGCGGAGAAGGGCGTTGCAGTGACAGAGGGCGCTTCGCCAGTGCGAAGCGTGTGCAGCAGGGCGAGCGTCAATTGTTTGGTCTCCAGCCGAGCGAATTCGTTCTCCAGCACCGGTCCCACGCAGGCCGGACAGCCTCGCACGCAGACACAGCGGGAGATCAGCGCGGAAGCCGCGGCCAGCAAGGTGTCGTGCAGGTCGTAGATCTGCGCGCTGAAGCCCAGCCCGCCGCGATCCGCTCGTGGATGTAGATGGTCGGCAACTGCGGGTCGCTCCTGGTTTCGACCTCCAGTTGCAGCCGCGGGTCGCCGCGCGCGACTGTGGCGCCGATGTCGCGCGGGTCGCACATGAGATGGAGCGAGGCCAGGTTGTTGAGCGCATAGGCCAGCCCATCCAGCCCGCTGCGCACCCGCACCACCGATTCCAGGCGGCGATGACAATTTCGGCAGACCAGGGTCAGGTTGTCCAGCCGATTCGCCAGCAGATAACGGTCGTTGATCCCCGCCACATAGCCAAAGGTGCGGAAGGGAACGAGATGGTGGACATCGTGTTGCGCGGCCGGTTCGGGCGCGCCGCATTGGCTGCAACGGTACTGGTCGCGGGCGCGCACCTGGTCGCGCTGGCTCTGCCAGTTGGGGCCGTAGTCGTTGACCGAGTCATGCCATTGACCCGCTCGCGCCAGTTGCGCCTGCGCCGCCGGCGAGACCGCCAACCAGTAGCCGGTCGTTTCCAGTTCGTGGGGCGGATAGTCCAGGGCGAAGATACCCAACGTCTCGTGGGTGTTGCGCTTGATGCGGCGGAAGCCGACCACCTGGGCGCGTACCAACAGGTCGCCGTGGCTGACCATCGCGCCGCCGCTCTCCTTGCGTTCCTGCTCTTGAAGCACCTGGATCTCGGTTTCGATGGTGGCGTCGGTGTAATAGTCCACGCTCGTGCGCACCACCGATGCCAGCCGTTCGTCCAACGCCATCCGCTCGACCAGAAAGCTCTGCCCCTCGTGAAGGTAGATCGCGCCGCCATGGAGCAGAGAGGGCGCGCTTTCTTCGTCGATCTCGCCGATCACCACAACATCGTTGCCAAGCTGGGCCTGGATCACAACCGGGTCGCCGCCCGCGCTGCGCAGGCTGATCTGGCGCGACGGATAGCCTTCGCCCGCCCAGAAATAGCGCCCGCCCGCGCGATGCAGATCGCCTTGCTCTGCCAGCAGTTGCAACACATCTTCGGTAAAAGGCGAATGGCCAAACGGTTCGCCCGCGGCAAACGGCGCTTCGAAAGCGGCGCAACGCAGTTGGTCGACCAGCAGCATCAGGTTGTCCGGGTTGATCAGCGCATGTTCCGGCGAGCGCTCGAAGAGGAACTCTGGATTCTGAAGCACATATTGATCCAGCGCGCCGCCGGTGGCCACGAGAACGGCCAGCGCGGTGTCGTCGGTGCGACCAGAACGGCCCATCTGCTGCCAGGTGCTGGCGATGCTGCCGGGGTAGCCGCAGAGGATCGCGGCCTGCAATTGTCCGATGTCGATGCCCAGTTCCAGCGCGTTGGTGGCGACCACGGCCCGCACCTCGCCCCCGCGCAGACCGGCTTCGATCTCGCGCCGCTCGGCGGGCAGATAGCCGCCCCGATAGCCGCGGATCGTCGCGCTGAGCTGTTCGGGTGCGGCGGGCGAGCGGGCAAGCCGTTCGCGCAGGTAGGTGAGCAGCAGTTCCGTCGTCAGGCGCGAGCGGCCAAAACGATGGTCTGCACACCGCCCAGCACACAGCGCGCCGCCAGTTCCTGGGCTTCCAGCGTGCTGCTGCGCCGCAGACCGCGCTCCGGGTCGAAGATGGGCGGGTTGTAGAGGATGATGTGCTTTTCGCCCTGGGGCGCGCCGTTGTCGTCGATCACCTGGACCGCGCCTTCGAGCAGCTTTTCGGCGAGTTGACCCGGATTGGCGATGGTGGCGCTGGTGCAGATAAAACGGGGCGACCCGCCATAGAGCGCGCAGATGCGCCGCAGACGACGCAACACGTTGGCCACATGGCTGCCAAAGACGCCGCGATAGGTGTGCATCTCGTCGATCACCACGAAGCGCAGCCCAGCCAAAAAGCGGCCCACTGGGTGTGATAGGGCAGGATGCCGGTATGCAGCATGTCCGGGTTGGTCAGGATCAGGTTGGCGTTTTGGCGGATTTCGGAGCGTGAAGCGCTGGGCGTGTCGCCGTCATAGGTAGCGTGTCGCAGGGACGGCCCACCGGCCAAGACCCGGCGCCATTGGGCCAGTTCTGCAAGCTGGTCCTGGGCCAGCGCCTTTGTCGGAAACAGGTACAGCGCGCGCGCCTCTGGCTCCGCGAGCAGTGCGTGCAGCGTGGGCAGGTTGTAGCAGAGCGTCTTGCCGCTGGCCGTCGGCGTGACCACCGCGATGTCGCGGCCATCCAGCGCGGCCTGGACAGCCTCGGCTTGATGGCGGTAGAGCCGGTCGATCCCGCGCTGATGGAGCGCGGATTGCAGCGCCGGATGCAACCCTGCCGGGTACTCGCCAAAGCGCGGGGGCAGCGCAGGCTGGGTGCGCCACGCGGCCACGTTGGCCATAAATTGCGCATCGCCGCGCAATTCGCCGAGCAGGTCAGAAAGCGCCATGGGTTTGATGCGGGGAAAACGAGCGTGTTGCGATTGCGCTGGCCATCAGGGAGCCAGCCGTTCGATGATCCACCCACCGTCGGGTTGGCGTGTGAAGCGCAGCCGATCGTGAAGACGATGCGGCCCACCTTGCCAAAATTCGATGCTCTCCGGTCTCAGCCGATAGCCACCCCAATAGGGCGGTCGTGGCGGATCCGTCGCGGCATAGGTGGACTCCAACTCGGACAGACGCGCTTCGAGCGCAGCGCGGTTGGGGATGACGCTGCTCTGGGCTGAGACATGCGCGCCCAGTTGGCTGCCCCGCGGACGGCTGGCGAAATAGGCGTCCGATTCGGCGGCATCCACCCGCTCGACGCGACCTTCGATGCGCACCTGGCGCTGGAGTTCGCCCCACCAAAAGGTCATGGCCGCCCAGGGATTTTCGGCCAGCTCGCGACCTTTGCGGCTCTCGTAGTTGGTGTAGAAGACGAATCCGTCGGCGTCGCAGCCCTTGAGCAGGAGCGTGCGCGCCGACGGGCGGCCCATCGGATCCGCCGTCGCCAGGCACATGGCGTTGGGTTCGTAGACCCCCGCATCGACGGCCGCGGTCAGCCAGCTTTGGAAGAGCGGCAATGGAGAGGCGGGCGCATCGGCTTCGTTGAGCTGGCCACGCTGATATTCAGAGCGTTGCTGTGCATAAGGATTGGCTGTCATGTTTCGATTCACTTTTACAGATCGATTGACCGCGTTGTCACCAATGGCTGGGCGCTTTTTTGCCGACCAGATTTTCGAGCTTTTCGGCTGCGTTCTGGGCCGATTCTCCGGTGTTCCACTCGTCAAGGTAAGGCTCAGTTTTGTCGCCGACCGGCAAGCCGCGGCCATCCACAAAACCGGCCTTGCGCAGCCGGTAGCGCCGCGCCGAAAAGAGCGAGTCCTCCTGGCGGATGCGGCGCGCGGAACGGCCCATCAACAAACGCATGAAGGGCCAGCCGGGGTCGGCCACAAGCTGGCGGGGCACATGGTAGATCTCGTGGATGAGGGTGCGTTCGTGGCTGATCGGCGTCAGGTGGCTTTCGATGACCGTGCCGACGCCCAAGCCGTCGTAGACTTCGTTGCGCACCTGGTAGGGCGTCGGCGCCCAAACACGGGTGCGGGTGGTCAACGTGCGGCCAAAGGGCAGCCTGTAGCCCAGCTCGACCAGGTTCACTTCCCCCTCGCGACCGAGATGTTGGCAGTGGTTGAAGACGCTTTCGTGATATTCGGCAGGGTGCATGAAGTCGAGATAGTTCTCCTGGACGTGATAGACATCCGATTTCAATGGTGATGTCGAACCAGAAGCTGC
>JAAUPU010000350.1 GCA_012032975.1 Caldilineaceae bacterium
GAAGTCCAGACGCCCGCCGGCGTCATTGTCAGCGCCGTGGCGATGGACAGCGCAAGCAGCGACGCCGTCTACATTGGCGCCGCCAATGAACTGGCCATCTATCGTTCTCTCGACCGTGGCCAAAACTGGCTGCGTGTGCCGCTGACGGATGAATATATTGGCGGCGTGACCGACTTGGCGGTGGACAGCGCGCAGCGGCTGGTCTATGTGGGCACCGACACCGCTGGTCTTTTCCGCCTGCGGGATGTGGGTTCGAGCCTGGTCAATAGCGGACAATTGTTGCTGGATGAACCTGTACTGGAAGTTGTGGCTGACAACACGGGTCTCGGCATGGCCTTCGCTCGCACCGCCTGGCATCTCTACCGAGCCGAAAGCTTTGGTCTGACCTGGTCCATGGTCGACAACTTGCAGAGCACGCCCACCGCGATTGCGATTGCCGACACGAATCCGGCCACCGTCTATGTGGGCACCACCGACCGTGGCGTACTCAAGAGCCAGGATGGTCTTAGCTGGACGTTGGCCAATGCAGGTCTGGGTCTTGTCCCTGGCTCCCGTCTGTCGGTGAACGACATCGCAGTTGACCCTGCCCAGCCGGATGTGCTCTACGTGGCGACGAACTATCTGTACGGCACAAGCGAACTTCATGCCACCCCGTCCACCGTCGCCATGAGCACGGATGAAGCGTTGGCATGGGCGCCCATCGAGGGCGCGTTTGAGGGTGCGGTCGCCGAACTGCTGCCGGTCGCTGGTCAGACAGGCGCTCTCTATGCGCTGACCAGCCAGAGCCGCAGCCCGATGGCGCTGGGCAGTGCGCCGGTCGCGACGGCTGCAAGCATCGTCGCCGAGCCGGTTGCAACCACCGTCAGCTTCACGACTGTCCTGGCCTGGGTGATTGCCGGTCTGGCCGCCCTGGCCCTGCTCTTCGCCATCGTCAACGATGTGCGCAGCCGTCGCTCCGAGCTTGAAGTCGGTGGAAAACTGGCGACCAGCACGGTTCGCCACACCGGCTCCTAAGCGACGAACAGTCGGTTGACAAGACGTAGACCGCTGTCAACAAGTTGAACCAACCCAAAGGGGGCGCCGTGACGGCGCCCCCTTTCTTTGTGTGACCAGGCGCGACCAATCTGGCTGTACCCGATCTGTCGGGTGCAGTTGGTTTCGCCATCTATCTGATGTTACAATGCACCATTGAATGGGCTATCAACGGCTGCCATTCATGGTCGCTTTTTGGTGTGACCAAGTTCCCATGCGCATGTGTCATCGCCCACTTTGTGCAATGACCTGCGCCCTCGTATTTTGGCCAGTTGAACTGGGCCGACAAGGATTCGACCTACGTGCAATCACCGGCATTTCGTGCTACCTCCGCAATCGTAAGCTTCTTGCTGCTTGGCGTGTTGGGTCTTGTGGTCTGGTTGGTCCTCAGAGGCAACCCGACGACGACTGCTGCGCCTGCGCTTGCTCGTACCCCCGCGGTGGCGCGTGCAACTGCCCCGCAAAGTAGCGCCCTGTCTGCGTCGCAGGCGGTTGCAATGACCGATATTCTGACCGGAACAGTCATACTTGGCAGTGAGCAACGGGTGACTCAAGGCGGGTTTGCCTTTCGCCCGATAGATGGATATACGCTGGATGTGGCCAACAATTCCGTTACGCTGGCGGCCGACGACGGATCGCCATTTGTTGGGTCAGCTTTTCTGCTGAGCGGCGGTGAGTTGGAACAGTTCGTCTCCGAACCTGTGGCCGACCTGGAGGAGGCCTTCGCACAGTACGTCACCTTCTTTGCTCAAGCGGACAACTTTCGCATTGGCAAGCAGCAACGGTTGACAGTCGATGGCGCCGACGGCATCGGCGTCGATCTGATCGGCGCCGATGCTGGCGACCTCTTCGCAGGTCGGGTCGTGATGGCCCAGGCTGATGACGACCAGGTGTTCGTGCTGGTCGGCGTGGCCCCGGTGGAAGCCTGGGAATCGATCACGGCAGCCCAATTTGATGCGCTGCTCGGTTCAGTGCGACTCCTGACATCAAGCGCCGTGGCTCGGGCCACGGGCGAGCCGGTCTTGCAGAGCGCCATACCGCCCACGCTCACCCAAACGCCCACCCCACTTCCCCTGCCATCGCCAACTGTGCCACTGACTGTGGCGCCGACCGTCGCGCCCACCCCTACACCACAACCCACCCGAACCGGCCAGTGGAATGCACTTTCCAATGGCAACTACGTCAACGGGTTCGACTTGTTGAACAATTCGGTCTGGGCGGCAACCGACGGCGGGAGTGTGGCCTGGAATGTGGAGAGCAACGGCTCGGTCAAATTTACCAGCGCCGATGGTCTGGCGACCAATCGACTGAAGAGCGTTGTGGTCTGTCCGTTGCCGGGGCTTGGCGTCGTCTTTGCCAGCGACTACGGCCTGCAAGTTTTCGACACACAGGGCGGTAACTGGAAGCGCATTTCGAGTGATACGAGCGGCATGAGTTTTGATGATGTGGCGGCCCTCTTCTGCAACCGAGAGAGCGGACATTTGGTTGTGGGATACGCGGGTCATGGCGTCGATATTCTGGACACAGCTTCTGGAAAGTGGCGTTATCTGGATGAAGCCGATAATCTGGAGTATGACGCCATTCGGCTTATCGCCACGGTCGGTGAACCCGAACAGATCTGGATTGCTTCCGACTTGGGTTTGTCCCTTTTGGCAAGAGGGGGAATCCCAGCTTTTCACCGCGGCCAACAGCCCGCTGGACAGCAACGAGATCCGCACGTTGTACATCGACCCGGAGGGCATCGTCTGGGTTGGCGCATTCCAGAACCTCCACAGGATCGATGGCGACGAGTGGTCGAGCTATAACCGCGCCACCGTGACCGAGTCCGACTTCCCATCCGGTTTCATCGACGGCCTGGCCATGGACAAAACGGGCGCGCTCTGGATTGGGTCGAGCAACGGTGAGATCTGCCGATTTGATCCGACAACCGAGCTTTGCACCGCCTACTTCAAAGAAGCGGAAGGCATGGCTACTGGCCCGCTGACCGGTCTGCGAACCGATGACAAAGAGCGTGTCTACTACTCGACCGAGTCCGATGGCATCAGCGTTTTGGAGGGGGAAACGTGGCGACAGTTGACAACCTCCGATGGCTATTTGGCGGGCAACCAGGTCCGCGACTTGGCCCAGGACGGCGGCGGGATGGTCTGGATTGCGACCGAAAATGGCCTGCAAAGGTCAACAAGAGCGCCGGCCTGGTCGATCAGTTTTTCACGCCCGACAATAGCGGGCTTCCCGATGTCGACGTGACGGCGCTTTATCCAGATGTCGAGGATGGCGGCATGTGGGTGGCATCGGATGGCGTCAGCTATGTCGTCGGTGACGA
Organism: Caldilineaceae bacterium; assembly: GCA_012032975.1. The sequence goes on from JAAUPU010000350.1 coordinate 3,356, forward strand.
CTGGACGACCTACACGGAAGTGGACGGACTGGTGGCCAACGACGTGACCGCCATCACACTGGACAGCCAGAACCGAGCCTGGTTTGGCTCCAACACCGGGCTGAGCATCTGGAATGGCAGCACCTTCTTCAACCTGACCGCGGAGAATGGGCTACCTAGCGAAGAGATTACCTCCTTGCTGGCTGCCGACGACAGCGTCTGGATCGGCACACGCGAGGGTGGATTTTATCGCTTCGAGAAAAACCAGCTCCAGGTATTTAACATCACCAACGCGGATCTGCCATCGGACGATGTGCTCGCGCTGGCCATCGATGACGAAGGTGTGCTGCTGGTCGGCACCGATCTCGGCCTGGCGCGCTTCGCGGATGGCGAAGTGACGCTGGTGGCAGAGTTGGGAGCAGTCTCCGTTGTGGCCCTGGCCACAGCGCCCAATGGCGAAATCTGGGCGGCGACCGAGAACGACGGCGTGTGGCGTTATGACGGTGAAATCTGGCGTCGCTTTGACGCGGATAATTATCTGCCAGAAACTGTGACCCGTATCCTGGTCGATTCCAGCGGCGGCGTCTGGTTTGGCGGCGAGAGCGGCGGCGTGGTGCGCTATGCAGAGTGAGCAACGATGGCTGAAGTGATCCCCCTGGTGATTCATGCCACCCACGAGGCCGGCGTCAAGTTGGGCGGCATTGGTGCAGTGCTCGATGGGCTGCTGGGCGCGGAAGCCTATGCGCAGCAGGTTGAGCGCACGATCCTGGTCGGGCCGATGAATGGCGGCGACGAGGTGGAGATGGAACGACTCACCAGCCCGCGCAATGGGTTGACCATCCGGTACAGCAGTCTGCATGGCATCCTCGACAGTGACTTGCCTGCCCAACGGATCGCGCTGCAATCCATCGAACAGACCTTCGAAGTGGCCATCCTCTACGGCGAACGGCGCTTCGGCAACTTCACCCACGAAGTGCTGTTGGTCGATGCAACCAACCCCAACCGTCAGCAGGTGGACAGCTTCAAGTACCATGTGTGGCAGCATTACGGCATCAATTCCGCACGTCACAGTTGGAACCCTGAATTTAACCTCTATTTCAGCATTGCCGTGCCGCTCTTTGCGGCGCTGAAAGCGCTTGGTGTGGATGCCGGTCTGGACCGCGACGAAAAGTTCATTGTCGCCCACGAGTGGCTGGGGATGCCGGTGGTCTTTGCCAGCCAGATGGCTGAACCCCAGGGTTGGCGCACCATCTTCTATGCCCACGAAGCCGCCACCGCGCGCCGGCTGGTCGAGGAGCGAAGCGGCCACGACACCTCTTTTTACAACGCGCTCTACAAGGCGAACGAGTGGCGGTTGAGCCTGGAGGCCATCTTTGGCGACCAGGACGATCTCTTCAAGCATTCGATTCTGAAACAGGCGGCGCGCTGTGACAACATCTTTGCCGTGGGCGATTTGGTCGTGGACG
>JAAUPU010000351.1 GCA_012032975.1 Caldilineaceae bacterium
CGCAGCGGCCATTGCTTGCTGCGCGCCAGATCGTAGATGGCGGGGCAGAGATCGCTCTCGTCTGCGCCCAACACACGGTAGGCCGGATAGCCATCTGACCAGCGCAGCTCCTCTAGCCCGCGCACGCCTGCAAACTCGCCAGATCCTTCTCTGCGCTGGCCACTTGTTCTTGCAACACCAGGATCGCATCCGAGGTCTGCGCCAGCTCTGCCAGGCGAGCGTCGGCGCGGATTTCGCCGTTGAGCAAGATGATTGCCCGGTCGCAGAGTACCTCGACCTCGGAGAGGATGTGGGTGGAAAAGAGGATCGTCGTGGTCAGTGCCAGCCGCTTGATCAGCCTGCGGATCTCGACGATCTGGGTCGGGTCGAGGCCGATGGTCGGCTCGTCCAGGATCAACAGTTTGGGGCGATGCAGGATCGCCTGGGCCAAGCCAACGCGCTGGCGATAGCCTTTGCTTAGCTGTCCGATGGGTCGGGCGAGATGGTCGGTCAAGCTGGTGGCGCGCACCGCGGAGGAGATGTATTCGACCTGCTTGTCCGGGGGATCGTCGCGCAGGTCAGCCATCATGCGCAGATAGCTTTGCACCGACAGCTCGGGGTAGAGCGGTGCGTTCTCCGGCAGATAGCCCAGTCGCGCCTGCACCGCCCGCGGATCGGAGAGTACATCCAGCCCGTCGACGCGCACGTCGCCGCTGTCCGGCTGCACGTAGCCGGTGAGGATCTTGATGGTCGTGGTCTTGCCAGCGCCGTTTGGCCCCAGCAGCCCGACGATCTCGCCGGTGCGGACCTGAAACGAGATCCCGCGCAGCGCCTGGACATCGCCGTATGTCTTGGTCAAGTCGCCGATTTCGATCAACGCTGCCGCCTTTCTGAGCGCGTTCTAGGCCACTCACCAGGGGAAGTTCGGTGGTGATTTGGCCACGAATTACACGGATTTGCACGAATTACAGATTGGTCACCGGGATGACAGAATCCCGCGGTAGTATTTGTGCGAGTCCACATTCTATGCCGACAAGCACGGGCCGCCAAAACAAAACCGGCATCCGTCACGACACCGCCTTGACCCCGCCATGACCAATCTAGCTACGCCAGATTAAGCGATCTTTAGGGGCAGCTTAGCTGTCGGTAATTCACGGCTTCCTCCTGTCATCACGTCGAGCTTCGCTGCGCACTGCGCGCCCCAACCGTGGAGTGATCCACTCAAGCCTGCTTGGGCAGGGTGCGAAAAGACAAGATATGGTACACTAGACAGAGTCTCGCAAATGGCCGCAACTTGCCCTGCCGTTGTCCTGTGGACGCAGTAATGAGACTCAAATCCCCGGTCGCCTTCCAGACAAGGTATCGATCCTGAAGTTACCGTCACACAATCATGTCCTTTTGGTATCGTTCTAATCTTTCAAGAGTCTGACGGCTAATGCCAAGATAGCACGAAGACGTCCGCAAAGTCCCATTCTCTCCGTTCACAGGGATCTCTTTCTGCGCATCTTCGTTTGCTATTGCACACTTCCACCCAGCAACGGGAGGTGCATGACGCTTTTCTCTTGATGGTCGCTTTCGTACATTAGATTAGAAAGGAGTCGCCGGAAACTGACTGTTCACCCTACCCCGTCGGATATGGGCCTTCCGCATCCAACGCAACGTATCCACCATGTTACGCTACAAGGAGCAACCATGTCTCGCAACTCGTTCAGACACCTACTCTTCAGCTCGCTGCTGATCCTGGGGCTTATTCTGGCTGCATGTGCGCCGGCCAGTTCACCCGCGACAGCGCCCGCTGACGACGCAGCACCAGCGGCAGACGATGCAGCCGCGGCAGACGATGCAGCCGCGGCAGAAGACACAGAGCAACTGCTGCGCTTCGGCCACAGCCAAACTGTCGCCCACTTCAGCCCGCTCGACGTCGTGAATGGGCTTCAGATTTACATCCAGAAGTGGGTCTTCAGCAAGCTGATTCAATGGGACCGCAATGGTGAGATCATCCCAGATCTGGCCGAATCCTACACCGTCTCCGACGACGGCACTGTCTATACATTTACCCTGCGTGAGGATGTGAAATGGCACGACGGCGAGCCTTTCACCGCCGAAGATGTCGTCTTCACCTTCAACTACCTGCTGAATCCAGATGCAGGTGCGCGTCTGCTCTCTAATTTCCAGATCATCGAGGGCGCGGCTGAATATGGCGCTGGCGAGGCTGATTCAGTTTCGGGCGTGCAGGCGACCGGCGAGTACGAGGTCACCTTCACCCTCACCGAACCGAGCGCGGTATTCCTGGTGGATATGTTGCACCAGACAGGTCCGTCGATCATGCCGGAACATGTCGTGGGGCAGATCCCGCCGGCCGAGTTCGAGACAAGCGACTTTCGTTCCAAACGACCGTATCCTGGCACCGGACCCTACGTCTTTGATCGCTATGAGACCGATCGGTTCATCGAGCTGAGCGCCTACCCGGAGTACCATCGCGGCGGACCCATCGTCGATCGCATCCGCTTCGATCTCATCCCGGATTCCAATACGCGTATTGTGGCGCTGGAGAACGGCGAAGTCGACCTGATCATGGACATCCCTGAGGATGAATTCGAGCGACTGAGCGGTGTCGAGGGCATCACGATGATCACCCAAGAGACACCGACGGTGCAGGGCACCTTTATCGAGTCGGACCAGAGCAACGAAGATCCGAAGAAGGTGGCCATCCGCACACCACAGTTCCGCCAGGCCCTGGTCCATGCCATGGATATGGACTCGCTCATCAACGACGTCATGTTAGGGCTGGTTAGCCGCCAATCCTGCATTTTCATCCAAGAATGGGCCTGTCCTGAAGACCCGGCCGAATATGCCTACGACCCGGATCGCGCCCGCGCCCTGCTGGAAGAGATTGGCTGGGATGAGAGCTGGGAGGTGGACTGGATGATTTTGGCCACAGAAGGCGGGCTGGATCCTGTCCATGCCGTCGTGCAGCAGATGTACGCGGACGTGGGCATCAACGCAGTGCCCCGTCCAGTGGATATCCCGACTTTTATCCAGGACTTCTACGAAAACGGGGATTTTGACGTCACTTGGGTTCCCTACGGCGCAGGCCCCGACCCCAACGTGGCGGCCAACAACTTCCTGGTCTGTGGCCAACTCTACCCCAACGGCTACAACGGCACACGTTACTGCAATGACCGCGTGACGGAATTGGTCAAATCCGGCACAACGGTGATCGACCAGGCAGAGCGGGCGGCCATCTATCAGGAGATCGCCACCATCGCCAATGAAGAACTGCCGCTGATTCCAATCTGGCGTGGTCTTCAGACCGCCGCAACTCGCGACAATGTCAACCTGCAATATGAACACTACAACTGGGACGATGTGAATCTGTGGAGCATCGACCAATAGTGGCGATTGCTGGGTAGGGATTTTGAACGGCTGACAGGCTGACAAGGTGATAGTGGGTCGTCACCCTGTCACCTTGTCAGCCATCATTCGTAGCTCTTGATCCAGCATGAGCCAGGACGTTTCGAGCCAAGGGAATTTCGCAGCATCTCCTCTCCGTCCTGCCTCATGCTTTCAGTTTGGACGAATCCACTCTTCAGAGCATCCACAAAGTCACTCGAACGAGCACCCAGCGAGCGCCCATATCTTCTTGCGCGTTTGCGTAACTTTGTGGATTGTTATTTCCGTGCGAGGATCACGCTGTGGGAGTCTATATTCTGCGCCGTTTGCTCATCAATATTCCCGTGCTGATCGGCATCACCCTGATCACCTTCATCGCATATAATTTGGCGCCTGGCGACCCGATCGATGCGATGGTTGATCCCAGTGTGGTGATGGACCCGGTGGTCCTGGAAGCGAGACGCAAGGCGCTGGGGCTGGACAAGCCCATGATGGTGCGCTATGGCATCTGGTTGAGCCAAGCCCTACAGGGGAACCTGGGATATTCCTACCGCAGCGGCGAACCTGTCAGCGAGCGGGTGGGCCGGCGACTGCCCGCCACGCTGCAACTGACCGTAACCGCTCTATTGATTGCCATTGGCTTGGGAATTCCGCTGGGCGTTGTGTCGGCCCTCCGCCAATATTCTCGCCTGGACTACACGCTGACCTTCTTCGCGTTCACTGGCATCTCTACCCCCAACTTCTGGCTGGCGCTGGGCGCGATCTATTTCTTCTCGCTGAGGCTCAAGTTGCTCCCGTCACACGGCATGGGCGATCCAGATGCGGACTTCCTGGTACTGGAGCGGTTGCGCCATCTACTCCTGCCGGCGCTGGTATTGGGGCTGGCCGGCACAGCCAGCTTCCTGCGCTATACGCGCTCGAGCATGCTGGAGGTACTCAGCCAGGACTACATGACCACAGCGAAAGCCAAGGGACTCAACCCGCGCGCGGTCCTCCTGCGCCACGGTTTCCGCAATGCGCTCATCACCATCATCACCGTGATCGGGTTGAGTTTGCCCGCGCTCGTGGGTGGGTCGATCATTGTGGAACATATCTTCGCCTGGCCGGGAATGGGCCAACTGGCCATCTCCGCAATTAACCAGCGTGATTATCCTATCCTCATGGGTGTGGCCCTGATTGCCTCGCTGGTGGTGTTGTTCAGCAACTTGCTGACCGACGTCGCCTATGCGATTGTCGATCCACGCATCCGCTATGGCCAAGATGATTGAGGCTGCCGAATGACCAGCAGTTCCACCTCATCGCCCCCTGCAGCAGCGACTGCGTCTCTGCGCGGGGAGCAACTGAACCGCACCAGCTTCTTTCGGTCCCGTTTCTGGCAGCGCTTTTCCCGCCATCGACTCGCCGTAGTGGGGACTCTGGCGCT
>JAAUPU010000352.1 GCA_012032975.1 Caldilineaceae bacterium
CTTCGCCGAGTTATCGACCCGCGTCGATCTGCAAACCCTGGCCCGCGGCAAGACGGTCTTCTTCGTGGGCAATGCGCGCCAGGCAGAGCATGATCCTGCGCTCCTTTTGGGCGACATCACGGCGATCAGTGTGCGCGTCATGCCGTGGCACTATCACCTGATCCGCGCCCCGCGCAAGGAGATCATGATGATCCCCAACTGGGAAGAGCGGGTCATCCGATGGCGGAAGCCACCATAGGCGACCAGATCGTGCATCTGGCTGGGATGCCGACCTGGATCAAGCGTTTTGCCAGCGTGGCGCTGGGGATTAGCGGTCGGTCGACGTTGGCTGAAATCTGGCCGAATCTGTGTGTGACGACGGTGGGTGGCGTCAATCCTCGACCCTACCACCGCGACCTCAATCGGCTCATTCTCGGCGCACCGGACACCTCACCCAGGCTGTTGCACAGCGAGGTCTACAACGCGACCGAAGGTTTTTTCGCCATGCAGATCGACGAGGGGGAGATGGCGTTGATCCCGGATGTCGCCACCTTTTACGAGTTCGCACCGCTGCAAGATGCCCAGTCCGGCAACTTCAGCCGAGCCGTGCCGCTGGAAGGTGTGGGCATCGATCAAGAGTATGCGCTGATCCTCTCCAACCCCAACGGCCTCTGGCGCTATCTGATCGGCGACACCGTGCGCTTCACCGCGACCAGGCCACATCGGTTGCAGGTCAGCGGGCGGATCAATCAGTCGCTCAACATGACGGGGGAAGAATTGCTGGTCGCCAATACAGACGCGGCGATTGGCGCGGTCTGCCAGGCACTGGGCCTCTCGCTGGCAGACTATTTGGTCATAGCACTGAAGCTGGAGGGGCCGGACGAGAACGCCTGTCATCTGTGGCTGGTGGAAGTTGAAGGGGGCGCGTATGGGTATGGCGATTCGGAACTTGCCGGGCGAATTGCCGCGGGTCTGGATCGAGAATTGCTCGCCTATCACGACTATGCCAAGTCTCGCCAAATGGGCGCGCACAGCGGCGCCGCGTTCAGTCTGTCGCCGCCGGTGGTCATCTTGCTGCCGCCGGGTTCGTTCTACCGCTGGCTACAGCTTCGCTTTGGAGAAGCGTTGAGCACCCAGAGCAAGGTTCCGCGTCTGACCGAAGACCGAGAGATGGTGGGTGAGCTGCTCAGGAGCTTGCCTGCGGATGTCGCAACGACATGGGCGCAACTGGTGTCGCCGCGGCATAGACAGGCAATCACCGCGCTGCTGACTGCCAAATCGCAAGGTGGGGGAGTGTAGGTGTTGGGTCCGTTTGAGGCAGGCCCTGCAAGTTCACCCCTTTAGACCACTCATCACGATACCCCGAACGAAGTAGCGTTGGGCCGCGAAAAAGAGGATGATCGCCGGCAGCGTGAAGGTGACCGACGCTGCCATCAGCAGGTGGTCGCGCGGCTCGCCCTGTTCCATCGGCACCACGCGGAACCAGGTCAGGCCCAATGGGAGCGTGAAATTCATGGCCGTGTTGAGGTAGATCAACGGCTCGATGAAGTTGTTCCAACTGGCCAAAAAGCTGAAGATGGCGACCGTACTCAATGCCGGTTTGGAGAGGGGGAGGATGATGCGCCAGAAGATGGTGAAGCTGCTCGCCCCATCCACAAAGGCCGCTTCGTCGAAATCGCGCGGGATGGTCATGAAAAATTGGCGCAGGAGAAAGATGTAGAATGCGCCGCCGCCGAAGAAGGGCGGCACGATCAGCGTCGCCAGCGAATCGATCCAGCCCAGCGAGCGGAAGATCAGAAACCTGGGGATGATGGTGACATAGATGGGCAACATCATCGTGCTGAGCAGCACGACGAAGAGAAAATTGCGCCCGTAAAAGTTGAAGCGCGAAAAGCCGTAAGCCACCGCGGAAGCGGCAAAGACTTCGGCGACGATGTTAAAGAGCACCACCATCGTGCTGTTGAAGGTCCACTGGGCGAAAGGCACCACTTGCCAGATGCGTACGAAATTCTCAGGCTGGGGCGACTCTGGAAACCAGGTCGGCGGAAAGATGTAGAGTTCGGGCACCGATTTGAACGCGCTCGATACCGTCCAGACGAAGGGCAGCATAAAGAGGATGCCAAGGACCAGGGTTAGCGTCCAGATCAGGGTCCGCCCGACCCAACGGAGTATGATCGGCGATCTGCTGCGCGAGGCGCCTTGGACCGGCATCGCCACTGCGTTGTCGATGTTACTCATGTGATGTGACTCCTCTGACTAGCCGCCCGAGTAGAAGACCCACTTGTCGGACAGCCGGAGTTGGACGATGGTGAAGACAAGCAAGATCACGAACAGAATGATGGCCAACGCCGACGCATAGCCCATATCGAAATATTCAAAGGCATTGGTGTAGATGTGCAGGGCGTAGAACCAGGTGGCGCGGCCCGGCCCGCCGCGCGTGGTGATGAACGCGGTCGTGAAGACCTGCAACGCAGCGATGATGCCCAGGATCGTGTTGAAGAAGAGCGCCGGTGAGATCATCGGCAGGGTGATATGGCGGAATTTTGACCAGGATCCCGCGCCGTCGATCTCGGATGCCTCGTAGAGTTCCGCGGGGACACCTTGCAGGGCCGCGAGAAAGATGATCATTCGCCCGCCGCCGATGCTGGTCCAAAGCGTGATCATGACGATGGAGGGCAGCGCCCACCTGGAGGAACCCAGCCACGCCGGCCCTTCGATTCCGATCAACGAAAGCAGGTAGTTGACCATGCCCGCCTCAGGGTGCAGGATCCAGACCCAGAGGATAGCGGCGGCGGCCAGCGGCGTCAGCGAAGGCAAGAAGAAGAAGGTGCGAAAGACCGTCTCGCCGCGCAATCGCTGGTTGAGCAACATCGCCAAGAGGAGTGAACCGAGCAGTCCAATCGGCACGCTTACCAACATGAAAGTAAAGGTCTTGGCCAGCGACGGCCAGAAAAGGTCGTCTTCAGTGAAAGCGTAGACGTAGTTGTCGAGACCGATGTACTTGACATCGTTGATGATCCGGTAGTTGGTGAAGCTGAAGTTGAACGAGGCCAGCATCGGGCCAAAGACGAAGATTAGAAAGCCCAAGAGCCACGGGGAAATCCATAGATAACCCTGTATATTTTCTCGTAGCGTGATCCGGGAAATCTTCAAGCGGCGTCGAGGTTGGGTTGCTGCGGCAGTAGCCATCGGTTACCTCTGTCACAGAAAAATGGCCTCCTGGGCAGGCTTCAGCCCGGGAGGCCTGTTCTTATCGCGCGGGGGCTATTCTGCGGACTTGTCCAGGAATTCTTGCAGCGCGTCCGATGCGCTGGCAAAGAATTCGTCGGTCGGCTGTTCGTCGCCCACCCAGAGCGGATCCAGCAGCGCCTTGACGGTTGTCTGCAACTCCTGTTTGCGCAAGTTGGCCGGGTTGATATGCTCGTCCGACTCTTCTGTGCCCTGTCCCAACAAGACCAGGTAGGGTACGCTGACTACCCGCTCGTCCTCGTAGACATCGGGCCGTGCGGCAAGGCCGATCTCCAGTGCGATGCCGACTCCGCCTTCTTTGTCAGTCAGATATTTGATGAACTCGTAGGCGGCATCCTTCATCTCCGACTGCTCGGTGACCGCTTCCGCGTCCACGTGCAGATGACCACCGCGCACACCGGCCGGTCCTGTCGGCATGAGTACGGTGTCCCAGACAAACTTGTCCTCCACCACATTCTTGATCGAGAGACCCCAGCCGCCGCTTTGATAGGCGGCCAGTTGCCCGGCCAGGAACATCTGGTTGGTGCCGCCGTCGGCGCCCTGCATCTGCTGCGGGGTGGGCGCGACCTTGTTCCCGTAGAACATGTCGTGGACCCAGCGCAGCCCTTGCTTGCTCTCTTCAGAATTCAACAGCGACGTGGTGCCGTCGTCAGAGATTACTTCGCCACCGTAGGGGAGGGTCTGGTTGCGGGTGTTGCTGTAATCGCCGATTGCCGGCAGGAAGCCAAAGCGGTCCGCTGTGGTGAGGGCTTGGGCCATCTGCACCAGATCATCATGGGTCCATTCGTTGGTGGGCGCTTCCAGACCCTCTGCCTCGATCAGATCGCGGTTGAAGAAGATGTTGGTGTTGACGCCATGTGCAAGTTCTGGCAATCCATACAGTCTGTTGTCGCCCATACGCAGCGAACTGATGATGCGCGGGTAGTATTCGTCCAGAGTGAAGCCGCTGGTATCCGCTTCGATCAGGTCGTCCAGCGGGGCAAGGCCGTTGTTCTGAACCAGGAACTGATAGGAGCCAGAGCCGATGGCTGTCCAGGTCACATCGCCGACCACGCCAGCCGCGACCATGGAGACGATCTTGGGACCATATTCGGCCGACCCGGCCGGGAACTCTTCTTCGTTCACCTTGACACCGGGGTTGGCCTCTTCAAAGGCCTTGATCCGCTCATCGTAGATCTCCCAGCCGCCCAGACGGTGATGCCAGCGCAGAATCTGTACATCCTTGAAAACCACTTCCGGTTCGGCGCCGGGGACGGGGGCAGCACAGGCAGCCAGGGCCGCGCCAGCCGCGGTCATGGCGACACCCTTGAGAAATGTTCGTCTGCTCAACATCTTCGAGTTCATCTTTTTCCTCCCTATTGGTCTGAATTGCGTCGAATGGCCGGCATGAACGCACCAGCCGACCGTATTACCGGTTCGTATGAACAGATCACGGCATTGGCTCCTCCTGCGCAGTCAACAAGGCGCCTGCAAAGGCGTGCAAAGAGCAAAATCCAGTGGGTGCTTTGAGGTTTCTGAAGATAAGTGGATCGAACGCTGTCTATGATAATGCAGAACCGCGATG
>JAAUPU010000353.1 GCA_012032975.1 Caldilineaceae bacterium
TCCTGCGCGAAGCGCACGCGCCGACCCGGCAACCACCAACAACCGCATGGAGCTGCGCGCGCTGATCGAGGCGTATCGCATCCTGCCCGCCGACAGCGACGTCTCGGTCTACTCGGACAGTCAGCTCTGCGTCAAGACGATCAACGAGTGGGCCGCCGGCTGGGCCGCGCGCGGTTGGCGCCGCAAGCCGGACCGATCGCAATGCGTTCGACCAGGAGCAACGCGCGTTCTGGTACCACAGAGGCCCCGTGATCACCAACATCGGTTACGCGGATCCGACGACCCGCACGCTCCACGACGTCGAGCTCTTCGAGCGCGGGCGCGGAGACGAGGCAGCCCCTCCCAGACCAGCGTGCGCCCTTCGGCGAGCGGCACGAGTTCGAAGATCGTGACTGAAGCGAGGTAGCCGCTGCTCGCGTAGTGGACGACGTCGAGCACCTGCGTGCGGTCTCCCACGCGGCGGGTGAAAATCGCGCCCAGTTCCAGCGCCGCGAGGCCGTTGACCGTCGAGAGATTCCAATAGTGCTGCGCGGGTTTCGCCGGTGCGCCCGCCTGCGTGAGCGGCGCGAGCAGCGCGGAGAAATGTTCGGCGATCTTCGGCTCCGCCTTCAGCAGACTGCCGATCTCACCGCAGAACACGCCACAGCCATCGAGCAGCCGTAGGGTCGTGAGACCCGCACGCATCATCCCTCAGCCCGTAGCCACCGTGGTTGGCGCGCCGATCCCTTGCGGCGCCTACATCCTCCTCATCGCCATAGAATCGACATTTGCTGCGACCATCGGACGCTTGAGCCAGGGTCGGTTGCTCACATTCCCTGCCGGCGCCTATCTCTATGTTGGGTCTGCCATGGGTCTTCGGGGGAGCGCAACGCTGGGATGGCGTCTGCTGCGCCATGCCTCGCGCGCCGCCGGACAGCCTGCGCAGCCCATCCGCGAGGATCTCCGCCAGACGCTGATCGAGCACAGCATGGTGGCCGCGGAGACCACGTCACCCGCGACAAAACGGCTGCGCTGGCACATCGACTTCCTTCTGGATCGTCGAGAGGCCAAGTTGACCCATGTCTTCGCGCTGCGCTGCAATCAACGCCGGGAAGATGAGTTGGCGCAGTTGCTGGCCGCCGAGAGCGACAGCCAGCCCTTCCTGCCCGGCTTTGGCGCCAGCGACGCACCCGGTGCAAGCCACCTCTTTACGCTGGCAGCCGACGAAGACCTAACCGCGCGACTGCCCGCGATCATGGCTGAGCTTTGCGCCGCACCAGCCACAGCGCGCGACCTTTTCGCGGGCGGTGCGTAGTGGAACCAGGCAGCCCCTTTGAAGACGAGGTCAACAGCCCATGAACCCGCCAGACGCAAAGATCGAAGCAGAGAAACCGTCCACCTACGCCCGCATCTATCTGGTCGTGCGGCAGATTCCGGCCGGTCGCGTGGCCAACTATGGCCAGATCGCCGCGATCGTGGGCGGTTGCACGCCGCGCATGGTGGGCTATGCCATGGCCGCCGCGATGGAGGACGACGTGCCGTGGCAACGGGTGATCAATGCCCAGGGCAAGATCAGCCTGCGCGCCGATTCAGGAGGCGCTCTGGAACAACGGCAACGGCTGGAGGACGAAGGGGTTCGCTTCGACGCCGACGGTCGGGTCGATTTTCGTCGCTTTCGATGGGGCGGCCCAGAGGTGGCGTGGCTGATCGAGCATGGCTTCGATCCCGCCACCTCCTGGACGCCGGAGGAGGAGACATCGGCATAATGGAAGGGGATCTTGCATGGAGATCGCATTGAGTATTGCGTTGGGGATCGGTCTGAGTGCGGCGTGTGGATTTCGCATCTTTGTACCGTTCCTGGTGATGAGCGTGGCCGCGCTCTCCGGCAACCTGGAGCTGTCGTCCGGCTTCGAGTGGATCGGCAGCTATCCTGCTTTGCTGGCCCTGGCCATTGCGACCGCGCTGGAGATCGCGGCCTATTACGTGCCGTGGATGGACAACACGCTTGATGCGATTGCTACGCCCGCCGCCATTGTCGCGGGGACGATAGCCACCGCATCCGTCGTGACCGACATGTCGCCCTTCCTCACCTGGACGCTGGCCGTGATCGCCGGCGGCGGCATTGCCGGCGTCATCCAGAGCGGGACGGTGCTCCTGCGGGCGACCTCCTCGGCAACGACGATGGGTGTCGGCAACTTTGCCGTGGCCAGCAGCGAACTGGCTGGCTCGGTCAGCGCCAGCATCGCCGCCTTTGTCATGCCCGTCGCGACGGTGTTTCTGGTCGGCGTGCTCTTGGTCCTCTGTGTGCGTGGGCTGACCAAAGCGCTTCGGAAAGTGCGCGAGGCCAGCGCCTAGCGTTTCGATGGCCAGGGGCGTTCTGGCACATGCAAGACAAGGCGGACTTCTCGTAGAAGTCCGCCTTGTTCTTTATCTGGGCATCTGGTCTGAAGCAGAGGAGCTTCGCTGGCCTAAGGCCATTGCGGGAAAATAACTATCCACGAAGATGCACGAAGAAGCAGGTCAAATTTTGGTGTTCCTTCGCGCCCAAGGGCGGTTGCCTTCCAGGCGCGCTTCGTGGATGCTCTTAATTTTGGATCGGCCTTACTTCTTCCAGGCCAGCTTGTTGACCTGCTCGCCGATACAGCGGCCCTGGTCCACGCCCAACTCGATGGCAGGCCGATAGTGGATCCCGCCATAGAGCCGGGAGATGGCGGCCTCATCCGCAAATTCGTCGAAGGAGTTGAAGGTGCGCGCGGCCAGGCCAAGCTCGGCGTGGGAGTTGTCGGTGAAACGGTATTCATCGCCGAACAGGGCGGTCAACACGCTGGCCGTGGCCCCGGATTGGGTCGAGTGACCCGATGGATACTCGGGGAAAGGCGGCGTGATCACAGGATCGGTGATGTTGGGTGTGTTCCACGTTGGGTCGATAAAGGACTGGATGTAGGTGATCGGCCTCACCAGGTTGTGAACGTATTTTGCGTGCCAGCAGCCGATGAAGGCATCGCCCACGGCCAGGCCCACCCTGGCATAGGTCTCGGCGGCCAACGCCAGCGACGCGTGTTGCCCACGCAAGATTTGGGTGGCAATCGCTATCGAATGGCCCGGTGGCGTGAAGGTCTTGCCCGGGTCATCCGCCCAAAATAGCGCAATCTGCTCCTGCTCCGGGGTCAGATTCTTGACGGCCGAATAGACTTCCATCGCCTCAGCGTAAAATGGCGAGGAGACGTCTTCATCATACGCCGTGGGCGGAACGGGCGCACACTCCTCGCCCGACTGGATCACGAACGGTCGATTCTGACCCCAGTAGGGCTGGAGTGCGGCCGCATAGGCGGGTGGAGTGGATTCCCACAGACCCGCTCCAACCGGAGGTGCGTAGGTGTCCGGAAAGTTCGACAAGTAACCTTCGTGTCCGCCATCCTCTGTGGACCACGCGTAAATTACCTCTGCCAGTGACTGCCCCATCAACCGAACGGTCGAATACCTCGTCGCCGGCCATGGGGCGATAGAGTTCATCGAAGTATTGCTCCAGGTCATCAATGGCAGCCAGATTTTCCGGGCTGGCCGTTGGGTAGAGGCCGCGCACGAGCTCTGCCAGCGCCCTGTTGGCCACAGCAGCCCAGAAGTAGTCTGCGTCCTCGTCCGCTTGCGGCAACCATTCCAGGTCATTTAGTTGCCCAACCAATGAGTTGTTTTCCGCCATTCCGCCCACAACCGATTCATAGAGCGCGACGCTGGCATAGGCCAATGCCCGCGAAGCAACCGGCGGTGTGAAGCCGGGCGTCTCCTTGATCAGCTGCAATTGCAGGTCGAACCAACCCGTGGCAACGTCAGCCGAATATGTACTGGCTGGCTTTGCGCCGTCCTCCGACTCTGCGCCGACCACCGCATGGAGTCGCTCTCCATCCGGGTCAGCCTCGTCGGCCGCCGGCATCCACGAGGCAAGACAGGATTCGCTAGTGACGCATGGATCAGTCAGCGCATGCAAGAACGCGACCAGATCCTCTACCTCGTGGTCTGCGAGGTCAATGTCAGCCAGCAGAGATCGCCCTTCATAGCGTGCGGCTTCCACCTGCTCCAATGCCCTGGCGCTGTTCACGGCCCAATTCTCGGTCTGAACGGCGGGATCCAGCTGTGTCACGTCGTAGGTTGCCAGCGCCAACTCTGGGTCGAGATGATGGCGCACGATCCCTTCCAGGGTTGCATAGGCGCCGCTGTGGCCATACGGGCCGGTGACGCCGACATTGAGCAGCGATGGCGTGCGAAAAGCGTAGAGATCCCGGAGATCGCCTGTCTCCCGATAGCGGCCAAAGTCATCGTCCCCAAACTCGCCATTGTCCTTGCCCGGCCCAACTTGAGGCACGGCCAACGCATAGAACTTCTCGTCGGTGAAGAAGTCGCCCACATGGCAGCTTGCACAGTTGCCGCCGCCTGCGCCGCGCTGCGGTAAAAGAGCAACGCCCCGCGCTTGGCTGGCGTCTCCAAGGCGCCAAGATCCCCTTGGACATAGGCTTTCCACGGGGTGTCGACAAAGACCTGCGAACGCTGATAATCGGCAAGCGCCATCGCGATATATTCCTGGGTGACCAGGTTGCGTGTACGCGCGCGAATGCCATAGGCGGCCTCGAATTCCGCCATCCACTGGCTGGCGTTTAGCTCGCCGCGACCCTTGCCATAATCGCCCAGCCTGGATGCCAGATGGTAGCGAACCGCGTCGTTGGTGGAACCGTTCTCGAAGTCGAAGCCGCGCATCTCTTCAGCAGAGGTGACCGGAAAACGCCCCTGGGCCATGGTCAGGTTGTCGCCCG
>JAAUPU010000354.1 GCA_012032975.1 Caldilineaceae bacterium
GATGGCTCAAAGTTTTGGATGACCTAAGTTTTTCCATCAACTACGGCGAACTGCGCTTCCTGATCGGTCCCAACGGCGCGGGCAAAAACAACGCTGCTCGACGTGATCACCGGCAAGACCCGACCCCAGAGTGGCCGGGTGACCTTTGACGACGACACGGATGTGCTGCGCGAAACCGAACATGTCCTGGTGCAAAAGGGCATTGGGCGCAAGTTTCAGACGCCGACCGTCTTTGGCACGCTCACCGTCTATGAAAATCTGGAGACGGCGGTCGGCTTCAACGACGGCACCTTTCGCCTCTTCGCGGACATCACGCCGGCTGAAAAGGAGAAGCTCGAAGGTGTGCTGCGTCTGATCGGCCTGGAGAATCGGCGCGACGCCCGCGCGGGTTTCCTGGCCCACGGCGAAAAGCAATGGCTAGAGATCGGCATGTTGCTTGTGCAAGAGCCTAAGCTGTTGCTGCTCGACGAACCGGTCGCCGGCATGACGCGCGCCGAGCGCAACCGCACCGGCGAACTCTTGCAGACCATTGCCCAGCAATGCTCGGTCCTGGTGGTCGAACACGACATGGAGTTCGTGCGCAACTTCGCCAGCGAGGTCACTGTCCTGCACCTCGGCGCGCTGCTGACACAGGGTCCGGTGCAAGAGGTGCAGAACGATCCCCACGTCATCGAGGTCTATATTGGCCGCAGTCGCGACCATCGGCATTAACCCGATTCCTTCTGGGGCGCCGCCGGCTCCCGGGAAGGTCGAAATAGAGGAGGAGACCCAACATCCGATGTTATCGATACAAAACAGTGCGGTCAGCTACGGCGAGAGCGCGATTCTGAACGGCATCAACCTGGAGGTGCCAGCGGGCAAAGTTGTCTGCCTGCTGGGCGAACGGGTGGGCAAGACCACACTGATGAAGAGTATCATGGGCTGCTCAAGCTGCAGGACGGCGATATGTTTTTTGAGGAAAGCAGCATGTCCAAGTGGTCCACCAGCCAGCGGGCGCGGGCTGGTTTCGGCTATGTGCCCCAAGGTCGGGGCATCTTCTCCCATTTGACCGTCTATGAAAACCTGCTGATGGGCTTCGAGTCCACGCCGTCGCGCAAGTGCAACGACGACGCGCTGGCGCGGGTCTATACCATTTTTCCCGTGCTGAAGCAGATGCGCAAACCGCCTCGCCGGTTCACTGAGCGGTGGCCAGCAACAGCAACTCGCGTTCGGGCGTGTGCTGGTGCGCGAACCCAAGCTGCTCCTCCTCGACGAACCGACCGAGGGCATCCAACCGTCGATCATGCTGGAGATCGAGGATGTGATCCTGGCTCTGCACGAGGAGGGTCAGATGTCGATCCTGCTGGTCGAACAATATTTGGATTTCGCCATGAGTGTGGGAAACTATTTCTACGTCATGGAGACGGGCGCCATTGTGATGGAGGGCGCCGCCGGCGTCTTCGACGAGCAGAAGGCGCGCGAATATCTCGCGGTCTAGCTGCAACCGGCGCGGGCCGAGATGCCCGTATCGTAACGGATTTTGTTTTCGTTCAAGGAGTAGATCGATGTTGTCAAACAAGTATGTGAAGTCGCGAAACTGTGTGAAGGTGACCTTCGAGCTGCCAACCGACGCGCTGCCTGAAGAGGTAACCCCAGAGGAGGTCGCGGTAGTCGGCGAGTTCAATGATTGGGATCCGACCGCAACGCAGATGCAGCCGTTGAAGACCCGCGACGCCTACCAGGCGACGGTCGAATTCGAGCCGGGCGCGGCCTACCAGTTCCGCTATCTCGTCAACGGCAATCTCTGGCTCAACGATCCGGCCGCCCACGACTACATCCCCAACGGCCTGGGCGCGGAAAACAGCGTGGTGCTGGCCACCGCGTAGAGGCAACCATCCATGGAGCCAGACGGAAAATCTGAAGGCGAAACGCGCGCGTTGCGGGTTGGCGTGGCCGGTCCAGTGGGCAGCGGCAAGACAGCGCTGGTCCATTGCCTCAGCCGCGAACTGTCCGCAACGCGCAATCTGGCAGTCGTCACCAACGACATCTATACCCGAGAGGATGCTGAGTTCCTCATGCGCCAGGGAGTCCTCGACGCTGCAAGGATCCGCGGCGTGGAAACGGGTGGTTGCCCCCATGCAGCCATCCGCGACGACGCCTCGATGAATCTGGAAGCGATTCGGGATCTGGAATCCTCGCTGCCCGGTCTGGAGCTGATCCTGGTGGAGAGCGGTGGCAACAACCTTGCCGCGGCCTTCAGCCCGGAGCTTGTGGATGTCTGGTGCTTTGTCATCGACGTGTCGGCTGGCGACAAGATTCCGCGCAAGGGGGGGGCCTGGCGTCACGCGTTCGGACCTGCTGGTGATCAACAAGATCGACCTGGCGGAACAGGTGGGCGCATCGCTGGAGGTCATGGCGCGCGACGCCAGCCGGATGCGCGGTGACAAGCCCTTCATCTTCACCAATCTGAAACAGGGCGTCGGACTGGAGCAGATCATTGCCTGGCTGGAGGCGTTGCTCAACACGCCGGTGCGCAGCCGCAGGCTCCTCTGGGACGGTCGGATCGAGTTCGACGGCCCGGCCGAATATCTGACCCATGCCTCGCTACATAACCACGGTTTCCAGCGCAAGTTGGATACGCTGCTGCCGCCCCGCTATCGCAACGGGTCCGAGGTCTCGGCCGCGCCCATGGGCGCCGGCGAATTGCGCTTTGACGCCGATGGTCGCGTGGCCTGGGATCAGGTCTGGACCAACTTCTGCGACCTGGCGCTGGCCGGCGGACCCTCGCACCGCGACACGCTGCTAGAGCCGGTCATGGCCGACGCGATCGCCAGCGACCCTGAAGGCCAGCAGCGTGTGCTCGACGAACTGACGCGTGCAATCCAGCTTGTCACGGAGCTACCCGTGGTGGAAAGCCAATCGCCGGGCTGGATTGGACTTCAGTGTGAAAGCGAGGTGATGGCGCTGTGGATGTTGCGGGCCATCATCGTGGAAAATATCTGCGTCCGCCGAGAGGGAACCGTACTCTACTTGCCCGCCGGACCAAACTTCCAGCTTGAGACGGAGATCAAGAACGTGGTGACTGTTGTGGCCAAGACCTACCATTATTGGTGCGAGCATGTCACTGCGAATGAAGTCGCAAACGAAGTCGCAATGTGTCAGCCGCGCTGAGTCGATTCGTGGGCCTCGTTGCCGCGAACTCGCACCCCAACGCCTACCGGGCTATGTAGGCTCGCCATCCGCCCCACTTTGTGATTTCGGTTCCCCGCTCGCAAAGATAGGCTTCCCCAAGCACGCCAAGCACCGAAGATCCGTCCGCCAATTCGACGCGGCCCACACAAAGCCCATCGGGTTCCTGCTGGAGCACGGTGGCGATGGCTTCTGCCGGCAGCGACCAAATTTCCAAGCTGACCGAGACGCCGCCGTTTCCACCGCTGCATTGCTGGGTGGCGATCTTCAATGGTCCAAAGCCGATAGATCGGCGCGGTCTGCGCCTCGCGCACAAAGGTTGCGCCGACGCTGGTCAGATTTGGGTTGAGCGCAAGCCCACGCATCAGAGTGCCGTTCACGGCCAGTTGCACGGTAGGCATGTTTGGAGTCTCGTTCCGCTATTGGGTTTCAGCTACGGTCAGTTGGTGAACAAAACCGGGGCCGCCCAGGTAAAGTCCGCCATCCACGTTGACGCAGAGGTTCTCCGCATAGGCGAGCGGTTGACGGACCATTTGGGGCTTCTGTTTGGTGATGTAGCAGATGGGCGTGTGGCCGTGGACGATCTGCCTGCCGCCGTAGCTCTCCAGAAATGACTCCGCCTCTTCCACACCGCCGCTTTTCTTGGAGAAGGCCTTGCGCTCGCAGAGACTGCAGAAGAGCCGATTCCATTCGAAGAGATCATCGCCCGCGAGGACTTTGCCCACGCTGGCGTTGACGCTACTGGCGCTGTCGCCGTACTCCTGATAGCAATCCGAATCGGCGTGGACGAGCAGACGGTCGAGCACCCTCACCATCGCGGGGCGCTGGATCAGCCATGCGATCTGCTCCTGGGTTAGCCCCTCCAGTTCATCTTCGAGACCGCCATTGCGCAGCCAGACCTCGTAAAACGAAGGCGTCCACGGCGCGATCGCTTGATCGCCAAAGCGTTTGGTCGCCAGGATCAACACCTCGTGGTTGCCGACCAGCATTTCGACGCTGCCGCCCGCGTCCGCGGCCTCGGCTTGCAGACGCATCACCATCGTCAGCGCGGCAAGACCACCGTTGCCCCGGTCAAAGAAGTCACCCATAAAATAGAGGTGAGCGCCTTCGCCCGACCAGGCGAGTTTGTGGTCGATCAGGTTGGCGCGAAAAAGCAGACCCACCAACTGGTCAAACTGACCGTGGATGTCGCCGATGATGAAGTTGTCGCTTAGTTGGGGATCGTCGTCGATCTCTGCAAGCTCAGGAGGGGCAGGCTCGGATTGTCGCCCGTTGAACATACGTTGCCACATGCGGCCATTATACCATCGTGTGGGCTTTGGCCTACTTTTGACCTGCTGTAGAATGACACAGACACAGCCGCATTCGAGACAAAACTTATTTCAGGGAGAAGACGATGCTACTCAAGAGATTTGGAAAGACCGGATGGCAGGTTTCCGCCATCGGCCTGGGAACCTGGAACATCGGCAACCAATGGGGCGAGATCGACGACGCCACTGCATGGGCGACCATCCGCGCTGCCTACGACCACGGCATGAACCTCTTCGACACCGCGGAATCCTACGGCATCCCCAATGGTCTGTCGGAAGAGCGGCTTGGCCAGGCGTT
>JAAUPU010000355.1 GCA_012032975.1 Caldilineaceae bacterium
GCCCGAGAACGCGCGGCCGATCCGTTGGCGCCAGAGGCGCTTTGGCGCAGCGGTCTGCTGGCACTGCGCGAAGGCAACCAATTGGAGCGGCCGCCGATTTCCTGGCGCTTGCGGACAGTTTTCCCGCCAGCGAGCGCTCAGCCACCGCACTCTACCTGTTGGGGTTGGGTGCGTACCAAAATGGGCTTCCCAGCCAGACCGTCGAACTGTATGCTCGTCTTCAACGCGATTTCCCAGAATACAAGACGCAAGCGGTCGGGTATTGGCTGGGGCGCGCCTATCATGCACAAGGCGACGTTGAACAGGCCCATAACCAGTGGCGGACGCTGATGGAACAGGCGCCTGATATCTATTATGGTGTCCTGGCTGCGCTTTCGCTGCGCCAGCCACTGCTGGAACAAGGTCAATTTCTCGCCGAGATTGCAGCCATTGCGCCAGCCGCGTCGCGACTGGCCGACGACGATGGTAGTCAGCAATTTGCCGAACGCTGGCTCGCCAACTGGTTGGGGATCGAGCCAGATCTTCTGGCCACTCTGCCTGCGGCGGTGGCCGCGGACCAAGAACTGGCCAACGGTTGGCTGCTGCTGGAATTGGGCCAGCGGGGCGATGGGTTGCCCTATTTGGAGCGGGTCTACCAACGCTATCAGGGCGATGCACATGCGCTCTATGCCTTAAGCTTGGCATTCGAGCGATTGGGCGTCTATCGCCTCAGTTTGCTCTCAATGGCCCGTTTGCTGGAATTAAGCCCGGCATGGCTGGTTGAAGATGCCCCGATATTCCTGCAAAAAAAGCTCTATCCGCAACCCTTTGCGGAACTGATAGTGCCAGAGGCGCAGGCCCAAGGGCTGGACCCGCTCCTGCTGTTCAGCCTGATCCGCCAGGAAAGCCTCTTCGAGGAGGGGGCGCGATCCTATGCCGCGGCGCAGGGGTTGGCGCAGATTATCCCGGCCACGGGCCAATGGGTGGCGGACCAACTGGGGTATCCTGGCTATTCGAATGCGCTCATCTATCGACCCAATATCAACGTCAAGTTCGGCGCTTATTATCTCAATTGGGCGCGCGGTTATCTGGATGGCAACCTGGTCTCGGCGTTGGTCGGCTACAATGCAGGGCCGGGAAATTCCGAATATTGGCGCGGTCTCTCGGGGGCTGATGATCCGCTCTTCGTTGAAATATTGGACGTGACCGAACCCAGAATCTACGTGCAGATGATCACAAGTAACCTCTATCATTACAATCGTTTGTATGGAGGTTCGTAATACGGTAGGACGGCGCGATTCCTGCCTGGGGCGTGCAAAGCGAGCGTTGGCTTCAATGTGGCGATCCGCAACCTGGCCAACGGTGCGGACGACAAGGTGGTTTACAAGGAGGCGCTATGAGCGAAACACACGAGTTCAACAACACGATCACAACCATCGAACGCTTTATTCTGGATCAGCAACGCGACTTCCCGGACGCGACTGGGGCGCTGACCCACATTCTATATGATCTCGCATTGGCGGCGAAGATCATCGCCAGCCGCACCACGCGAGCCGGCCTGGATGCCATTCTCGGTTCTACGGGTGAGCAAAACGTGCAGGGTGAAGAAGTCCAGAAGCTGGACAAGTTTGCCGACCGTACCATCTTTCGGCTAAATGACCACACCGGTCGGTTGGCCGTGATGGCGTCGGAGGAAAACGAGGAAATCATCCCGATCCCAGAGCGTTTTGAGACTGGCAAATACGTCCTGGTCTACGACCCGCTCGATGGCTCTTCCAACATTGACTTCAACGTCAGCATCGGCACGATCTTTGCCATCCATCGCCGCAAGACGGAGGATGGACCGGGCGCCCTGGAAGATTGTCTGCAACCGGGACGCGATCTGGTGGCCGCCGGCTACATCATCTATGGCTCCAGCACCATGATGGTCTATTCAACCGGCCAGGGCGTCCATGGATTTACCCTCGATCCCGCAATCGGCGAATTTCTCCTCTCCCACCCGAACATTCGCATGCCCAAAAAGCCAAAGTATTACAGCGTCAATCAGGGTTATCAACGCCACTGGTCGGAGGGTATTCGCACATACACCAATTGGTTGCAGGGCGACAACGACGAGAAGCGTTCACTGTCGCTGCGCTATATCGGCTCGTTGGTCGCAGATTTTCACCGCAATCTGATGACCGGCGGCGTCTTCTACTATCCGTCGGACACAAAAGACCCAGCCCATCCCAACGGCAAGCTGCGCCTGCTCTACGAAGCATCACCCCTGGCCTTTTTGGCCGAGCAAGCGGGTGGTTATGCCTCAGATGGCCGACGCCCAATCCTGGACCTCCAGCCAACGGGACTCCATCAACGTGTGCCGCTCTTTATTGGGAATCGAGATCTGGTGGAAAAGGCCGAAGAGCTGATCGCCGCGCACGATCTGATTCTTGCGTGAGCAGAGGACTTGTTGCTCTTGGCTTATTCAGCCAGACAGACACTGCAAAATAAAGCGGGTCGTCACATCTAGTGACGACCCGCTTTTGTTGTTGATGAAAGTCCGGGAGATGCTACCTGTTCCAGGTATAAACGCCCTTCTGGCCCTCGGGTAGATGCTCCAACTCTGCGAGTGGATTGCTGGCATCGGGCGTCAGCCGCGCCCGCTCAATGATCAGGGCAGCCAGTTTAGGATCGTAGTCGCGATCCTCCCGTTCCATGGCGATCTCGCCTGCCTCGGTAAAGTAAAACTGCATGACCGCATCATCTAGCTGGGCTTCGCGGCGCTTCACAACCACATCCATTCGATAGATATGATCCCAATCCCAGACCTTATGCGCACCCCAGGGTCGCATAGGGTTGTGCATGACCAAAGCTTCGTCGGTCACCGCGTAAGTCTGGCTTGTGGACATCAAATTGGCATAAACGAGCAATGCGCCCCAGATTAGAAATGTCCACGCCGTGGCTTCCGCAAAGAAGACCTCGGTCATCCCCATCGAAAAGGCCATCACCGACGCAACGATCATGGCGACCGCGGGGATGAAGTTGCGCGTTGAACCCTTGAACATGATCGAGTTGCTCTCTGACACCTGATCGTCTGTCACCACTGTGGTTGCTACTGCGTCAGCCATACAGTTTCCTCTTTGCCCGGCAACTGAAAAGATCGATAGATTCTATGTTTCGGCTCTTGAAATAGTATAGCCCCAAAACCAAATGGCCCCCAAATCTGGATCGTGCAAAGATGCACAAGCTCCCCGGGGGCGTCATGTGCTGCCGTCGAGCGAAAGCCTGTAGCCGCGCCCGCGCACCGTTTGCAGGAAGCGGGGCGAAGTGGGGTCCGGCTCGATCTTCTGGCGCAGGCGGCTGATCAATTTCTCGATTCGTGTGTCATCGACCTCATCCAGATAGCTTTCGCCCCAGACATCGGTGACAATTTGATACTTATCCACAATCTTGTCCACATTTTCGAAGAAGAGCAGGACCAATCGGTACTCCAGGTTGGTCAGCGTTTCCGCCGGTTCGCCGCCGACCAACACTGCACCGCTTTCGACGTCTACCCAAAGCCCACCCATATTGGGCTGATTTTGCAGTCGCTTTCGTTGCACAAAATCGCCAAAGAGACGGCAGAAAGGCAGCAGCTTTCCCTCGATCTTCATCAGAATGTGGCGACGCTGTAAGCTGTCCAGCACAGCGGCATCGACCTCGCGATCGGTGCTACCGAGCGCAAGTAATTCTTGCTGTTCTATTGCGTTGCACTCTTCCCATATCTTGTTGCATTCGAGATTCAGATTCTGCTCCTGGCGAAGTTGACGCGCCACGTCGCGGTGCAGTTGTGTACGCGCCATGGGTTCAGAGAGAGGGTCGCTCGCCTCTTCTATTGCCGCCAAGAGCGCGGCGTCCAGCACGCGGCAAACCCCTTCCAGCAAGGTCGGGTGGCCTCCCGCCCATTCGTGGATGAAGTCGATATCGACCGCCTTGAAGTGAGCCTCGAACGCGTTCATGTAACGACGCACCAGCCGGTCGACATCGGAGCGGTCAGCGGCGCGAGATGCCAGGTGGCCGCGTTGAAAAGCTCGCAGAATTCGGCGCAATGACCTTCGCTGCGCAATGTGTTTAGCGTTCGACCGCTAGCGGTTAAATAGGCAAGCTGCGAACTGTGTCGGTCTCGCAATGCGCGTAGATTTAGAAAGACGCGCGGGTCGATCTGGGTAAATGGCTCATCGAACTCGTCGAAGAGCAGGATGATCTGTTTAGAAGTCGTGGCGAGCGCGGCATTCAGCCCACGGTTGAAGCTGAGCGGAACCTGGAAATCGCTGGCCGGCGCCACCAACGCCTCGTAGGCATCCACAAGTGCTGGCAGGTCGGACAGCGCACCGCTGCTTTCTTGAAGACATCGCAGCACCAACTCGTAGAAGCCCTGCGCGCTCAAGCCCAACATGCGGTTGCAATCGACGTAGACGGGGAGGAACTCTTGGCCAGCTTCGCCAAGCTCCTGGGTCCAGACATCCTCCTGGCCGATCAGACGCAGCAACGCGGATTTACCCACGTTGCTAAAACCTACGACTTCGATGCATTTCATGGTGTACAGTTGGCGGATCAGATGGTGAACATCGGGTCCGCGCATATAGTTGCCATCGGCCAGACGAAGTGTTCTTGGCATCTCTTGCTCCCGAAGCGGTGAAACCGCTGGATCACGGCTGACGACCATTTTACATCAGCCAGGTTGGTTCATCCCAGACGCACAGAAGAGGCCCAAGTTACCTCGGGGTCAGGTTGTCTGGCGTGGAACAGCACGGGCTGAACTCTGGTTGGAGGGC
>JAAUPU010000356.1 GCA_012032975.1 Caldilineaceae bacterium
ATCGCTGGTCTTCTCGCCGGTGGTGCGCGCCTTTCTACGTTTTTTGGAGCGGTATTTTCCGGCGATGGTGGCGCTGAACGCTCGAAGTGCGGCGGCTCCACGAGGAGAACCTGACGCTGCTTGATGAGCATTTCCCGAATCACAGATACTTTGCCGATCACCGATAAATTCCTCGGCGCGTTTGCGCCTCCGCGTCAAATTGATCATTCCACCACAACAAGGAAACCACCATGAGCTTACAGAACAAGGTCATCCTGATCACCGGTTCGACCACCGGCATCGGCGAAGCCACGGCGCGGCTCTGCGTCGAGCAGGGCGCGCAAGTCATGATCCACGGTCGCCGCGCCGATGCAGCCCAGGCACTGGTCGAGGAACTGGGCGCCAACAGCGCCTGCGTGGTCGGCGACCTGGCCGATCCTGCGCTCTGCCAGCGGATCGTGGCCGAGACGGTGGCCCACTTTGGCGCGCTACACGGCCTGGTCAACAACGCGGCGCTGACCACCCGAAGCACGCTGGAAAACACCGACGCGGCCATCTTCGACCGGATCGTGGGCGTGAACCTGCGCGCGCCGCTGCTTGTCATCCGCGCGGCCGCGCCCATCTTTCGGCAACAGGGAGGCGGTGCGGTGGTCAACATCGGTTCGGTCAACGCGCTGGGTGGTCAACCCGATCTGCTCGCCTACTCAGCGGCCAAGGGCGGGTTGGCCACCATGACCCGCAACCTGGCCAACGCGCTGGCCACCGAGCTGATCCGGGTCAACCAGCTCAACGTGGGCTGGGTCACCACCCCCAACGAGATCGCGCTCAAACAGACCGAGGGCCTCGCGCCGGGTTGGGAGAACAATGTGCCAAAGATCTTTGCGCCCACCGGTCGCCTGCTCACGCCGCAACAGGTTGCACGCCACATTGCATTTTGGCTTTCGGATGTGTCCGCGCCGGCCAACGGCGTAGTCTATGAGCTGGAGCAATATTCACACATCGGACGCAATCCGTACAAGGAGTTCTGATCGAGATTCGCAGATTCCCTCTTGACATTTATGCGAGAATCTACGTTACGACGATACTGCGTTGGGTCGCTTGACCGTCGTGGATGATCCTGCAACAGATGCCGCCCATTCGGGTTGCGTGAAGGTGGGGCGGGTGCTATCATGAACCGACGACCTGGCGTTTGATTGAACCATTCTCTCTTTTTCAAGAGAACCAAGCCAAACAAGGAGAAAGTGACCATGCGACAGAAAAAATGGCTGTTGATTTCGCTGTTTGCACTGCTGCTGATCGTCAGCGGCTGTGCGGCCCCGCCGGCCTCCGACAGCAGCGCCGCGGCCGACACATCGGGCGACGCGGCCGCCGGAGACCGCGGCGGATGAAGGCTCGACCATCACTGGGCCATGTGGGGCAGCCCGCCGAGATCGAAACCCACCAGGCGGTGGCCGATGCGTTTATGGCCGAACACCCGGAGATGACGGTCGAGATCTATTCCGAGCCGTGGGGCGACTACTTCACCAAGATCCAGACGCTATGGGCCAGCGGCGATGCCTCGGCTGTGCCCGATGTGCTCTTCCTCTCGCCGGTGGTCAGCTATGCGGCCGACGGCGTGCTGGAAAATCTGGACCCCTTCATCGAGGCCAGCGGCTACGATATAGCGGACTACTGGCCGTCGCTGCTGGAATTCGGCACCTACGAAGGCAGCATCTATGGGCTGCCCCGGGACGTGGGGTTGGAGGTGCTCTACTACAACAAGGGTATCTTCGACGAGGTGGGCATTGACTATCCCACCGGTGACTGGACTTGGGATGACCTGTTGGCCGCGGCCGAGGCGCTGACCGTCGTGGACGCCAGCGGTCGCGTCGAGCGCTATGCGCTGGGCATGGAAGGCGGCAAGTACGAGCTGTGGGCCGGTCAGAATGGCGGCGGCATCCTCGACGACATGCGCAACCCTTCGCGCTGCACCCTGGCCGATCCCGAGTCGGTGGCCGCCATCGAGTTCTTCGCCGGCATGATGGACGCCAACCAGGCCATGCGCCCGGCCAACCTGGGGCAGGCTGGCGGCGATGCCGGTGCATTCTCCAGTGAACAGGTCGCGATGATCATCCAGAACGCCAGCCGCATCAGCGCGTTCAACGCCATCGACGGCCTGGAGTACGACGTCGCCACTGTGCCGATCCCCGACGGTGGTCGGCGCAACGGCAGCGCGACCGGCGCGGCCTGGACCATGAGCGCGCTGAGCGACAACAAGGACGCAGCCTGGACCTTCCTGAGCTGGCTGCAGAGCACCGACGGCGGTCAGAAGCTCTACACCGAGTCCGGCGAGATACTGCCTGCGCTCCAGTCCACCGCGATGTCGGATGCGTTCCTGGGTCAATCCTCGCCGCCGGCCAACCGGCAGGCCTTCATCACCGAGGGCGAAAGCGCGACCACGGGGCGCAGCGGCTACTTCGGCGAATGGAACGAGTTGAACGGCTCGATCATCGGCCCGGCCATGGATTCTATCTGGGCCGGTGAAGCGGTTCCGGCAGAAGCCCTGGCCGCGCTCTGCGAGCAGGTCGATGGCTTCCTGGCCGACAACGGCTATCCAAAATAAGTTTGCCATGAACCCAAGAAACCGGGTTTCTTCGCGAAACCCGGTTTCTTGATCCTCGTCTCCAACTTCTGCTCTCCAAACTTGCTACTCGAGTCCCTGTTCCACCCTCCAGACCTATGACCTCTTCCACCGTCCAGCAACCGACCCGGCCTTCCGCCCGCCGCCGCTGGTTTGGCTGGCGTCCAGACCAACAATCGGAAGCCTACCTTTTCCTCCTGCCCAGCTTTCTGGGCTTTTTCATCTTCGTCGCGTTGCCCGTGCTGGCCTCGCTGGGCCTCAGTTTTGTCGAGTGGAACCTGATCCGCCCGCCCGAATTCGTCGGGCTGACCAACTACCGCCAACTGCTCACCCGCGACCCGGTCTTCTGGAAGGTGATCTGGAACACCGTCTATTTCATTGTCACCATTGTGCCGCTGCAGCTGGCGCTGGGTCTGGCCATTGCCGTTGCGCTGAACCAGGCCATCCGCGGCATGTTGGCCTATCGCGTCATCTACTTCATGCCCGTCGTCACCACCATCGTCGCCGGCGCGATCGTCTTTCAATTTATGCTCAGCCGCGACTTTGGCATCATCAGCCGGTTGATCTGGGACTTTGGCGCATGGAGCGGCCTGGGCATCCAACCGCCCGATTTCTTGGGCAGCACCCGCTGGTCCAAGCCGTCGGTGGTGATGTTGACGATCTGGAAAATGTGGGCTTTACCATGGTCATCTACTTGGCGGCGCTGCAAGGGGTGCCGGAAGAACTCTACGATGCGGCCAATGTGGACGGCGCCGGCGCGTGGCAGCGCTTCCGCAACGTCACCTGGCCGCTGATCAGCCCGACCACCTTCTTCCTCTTTATCATCCAGATGATCGGCGCGTTTCAACTTTTCACCGAGGCCTATGTGATGACCCAGGGCGGTCCCGCCCAGTCGACCTTGACGGTGGTCTACTACATCTACCAGAACGCCTTTGAGTTCCAGAAGATGGGCAAGGCGTCGGCGGTGGCCTGGTTCCTCTTTATCTTCGTCTTCCTCTTCACCCTCTTGCAGACACGCCTCCAGCGCCGCTGGGTCCACTACGAGGCAGAATGAGCCACAGAATGAGCCACGGGATCACGCCATGACCAGCGGTTCGATTGTCTCGCCCAGAAGCCGACGCCGGCGCGGTCGAACGCTCTGGCTCCAGGTGCTGCTGATCCTGGGCAGCTTTGTGATGTTGATGCCCTTCCTGGTCATGTTCATCGGTTCGCTGGTGCCCAAGGAACTGTTGCTCTCGCGCAACTTCACCCTGGCCGATCTCACCTTTGGCAACTACGTCGAGACCTTTCAGGCGGTGCCCTTTGGCCGCTTCTATCTGAACAGCCTGGTCGTCGCAACCGGCACCACCGTGCTGCAGATCCTGACCGCGTCGCTGGCCGCGTACGCCTTTGCCCGGCTGCGTTTCAAGGGACGCGAGGCGCTCTTTCTGCTCTATCTGGCCACGCTGATGATCCCGTTCCAGGTGACCATGATCCCCAACTTCATCATCACCTCGGCGCGCTTCTTGAACCTGCACAACACATTTCTGGGGCTGATCCTGCCGTCGGCCTTCAGCGTCTTCAGCGTCTTTCTGCTGCGCCAATATTTCCTGGGCATCCCGCTGGATTTTGACGAGGCCGCGCGCATGGATGGCGCCAACAGCTGGCGCATTTGGTGGCAGATCATCACCCCGCTGGGTGGACCAGTCATGGCGACGCTGGCCATCTTCAACTTCAACGCCTCGTGGAATGATTTCCTCTGGCCGCTGGTCATCATCCGCAGCCAGGATATGCGCACGATCCCCATCGGGCTGAGTTCGTTCCAGGGCCAGTTCAACACCGAGTGGCATCTGCTCATGGCCGGTTCGGTGATCGCGCTGTTGCCCGTGTTGCTCATCTACATCGTCGGCCAAAACTGGTTCGTGCGCGGCATCACCTTGTCTGGCATGGGCGGGCGCTGATTACCCAGAGTTGCTTGCACCCAAGAATAAATGACTCAGATGCTGAATGGTATTCAGCCACGAATGAGCACGAATTGACACGAATTTTCTCTCTGGGGCCAACAAGACAATTCGTGCTCATTCGTGAAATTCGTGGCAAAGAGGGCTTTTTCCCCGTAATCACCCGAGGAAACTGATGCCGAACCAACCCAACATCCTCTTCCTGATGACCGACCAGATGCAGGG
>JAAUPU010000357.1 GCA_012032975.1 Caldilineaceae bacterium
GCCACGAACTATCTCTACGATTTGATCCACACACACCAGGTTGCGCCCGGACCCGACCAATGGTAGGCAGCGACCGCGACATGTGGGCGACCGGCACGCTGGGTCTGTTCCAGGGCGGCACCTCCGTCTCCGTACTCGACAGCACCATCGGCGACAAGTTCGAGTGGATGGCAGTGGGCAACGCGGTTGGACCAGGCGGCGTCGGTGGTTCGGATTATGAAGTGGACGCCTATTGTGTGACCACAACGTCCGAGCATCCCAACGAAGCGTTCGAGTGGGTGCAATATCTGTGTAGCCAGGAGAGCGGCGTCTTGCTAGGCATCATCGGTGGCACCGTGGGTGGCCGACCGGACGTCTACGGCAGCGAAGAGCTTCTGAAAGTGCCCTATCGCCAGGTCTTCAAGGAGATCATGGACAACGCTCAGGATAGCCGGATCACCTCCAACTGGCGGCAGGAGGAGGCGGAGAAGGCCTTCACGCAACTGACGCAGCCTCTCTGGGCAGGCAACGAACAACCCACGGAAGCGTTTGTCGACAGCATCGCATCGCAGATCCAGGACATCATGGATCAGCCGCGCCCGTAGCCGTATGAGCAAAGAAAGTTAACGTCGGCGCGAAGACGCAGGGTGCGCCACTTTTTGCCATTGCGTCTTCGCGTTTTTCTTGCCCAATGGATGGCAACGCCCGCGCGATCTTTGGAGGAGAACGACATGAGTAAAACTGCCTGGCTAGGCACCCGTCTACAGCGGCGCGAGGCCATCGAAGGCTATCTTTGGATCAGTCCCTGGCTCATCGGCTTCGTGGTCTTCTCGCTCGGCCCGATCATCGCATCCGCCTATCTCAGCCTGACGAAATACAAGATCGGCGGTTCCCCCGAATGGATCGGCTGCAAAATTACACGGAAGCCTTTACCGTCGATAAGCTCTTCTGGCCGTCGCTGATACGCACCGCTTACTTCTCGTTGGCGGCGGTAGGGCTGGGCGTCTTTCTTTCCCTAATGGCGGCAATCTTGTTGAATCAGGCGATTCGCGGCAAGAGCGTCTTTCGGGCGCTCTTTTATTTGCCGTCCCTGACGCCGGTCGTCGCAATGGCGATCTTGTGGCAATGGTTGCTCCAACCTCAGGTGGGCATGGTCAACTATTTGCTTTACCAAGTCGGCATCGACGGGCCTGGCTGGTTGACCGACCGAGCTTGGGCAATTCCATCCATGGTGATGATCACGCTCTGGTCGAGCGTGGGCGGCGGGCGCATGATCATCTTCCTGGCCGGGTTGCAGGGCGTGCCCCAGGAGCTGTACGAGTCGGCGTCACTGGATGGCGCCAACTGGTGGCGCCAGTTCCTGCACATCACCTTGCCGCTGATCTCACCGGTCATTCTCTTCAACGTGATCCTGGGCATCATCGGCAGTTTCAGTGTCTTTTCGTTGGCCTATGTCGCCACCGACGGCGGCCCCAACTATGCCACCTGGTTCTATATGTTGCATCTCTATTTCAACGCGTTCAGCTTCTTCCGCATGGGCTA
The DNA here is from genome assembly GCA_012032975.1 of Caldilineaceae bacterium. Next base: position 1,522 of record JAAUPU010000357.1, read on the forward strand.
CGCATCGGCGCTGGCATGGATTTTCTTCGTGATCATCTTCGTCCTCTCGTTTATTCAGATCAAGCTCTCCAACCGCTGGGTCTACTACGAGTTTTCGTAGGAGGTATTCATGGCGCAGTCTGAACAGGGAATCCAACCGATCTTGGAAAAATCAGTCGCAACGGACCGCGTGCGGACCCGATACTCCTGGCGACGTCGATTCAGCACGCTGCTTCTCTATGTGGTTGCGCTGCTCGGCGCGCTGGCCTTCAGCCTGCCCTTCTTCTGGACCGTCTCCAGTTCACTCAAACCTGCGTCCGAAATCTACATGTTCCCGCCGACCATCTGGCCGGAGCAGATCCGCTGGCAGAACTATGTCGATGTGTTCCGACTAGCGCCCTTCGCTCGCTTCATCTGGAACACGGTCGTGATCACCGCCTTTGCCATGATCGGCCAGATTTTGTCCGCGGCCGCGTGGCCTTTGGCTTCTCGCGCTTTCGCTTTCCCGGTCGAGACGCGCTTTTTGTGATTGTCTTGGGCACGATGATGCTGCCCTGGCAGGTGACGATTGTCCCGACCTTTTTGCTCTTTCGCTACTTCGGATGGATCAACACCTTCCTTCCCCTGATTGTCCCTTCCTACTTTGGTGGCGGCGCCTTCTTCATTTTCCTACTACGTCAATTCTTCATGACCATCCCGCGCGACCTGGACGAAGCGGCCAAGCTCGACGGCGCGTCGTCGGTGCGTATCTTCTGGAATATCATCTTGCCCCTTTCCAAGGCAGCCTTGGCTACCGTGGCGATCTTTTCATTTATCGGCCACTGGAACGAGTTTATTGGACCGCTGATCTTCCTCAACTCGCCCGACAAGTTCACCCTCTCGATTGGGCTGCGCTACTTCACTGCCAATCCTTTTGAAAGCGACGAACCGCGCGAGGCCATCCTCATGGCTGCGTCGATCATCGTAGCACTGCCCACGCTGCTCCTCTTCTTCATGGCGCAGAAATACTTTGTGCGCGGCATTGTGACTACCGGCCTGAAAGGATAGGCGATGGCTGGCGCGGCCATGTCGCCACCAGTTTTCTTCCAGGCCCACCGCGGCAGTGTGGATGAAGCACCGGAGAACACGCTCTCCGCGTTTCGCCATGCGTGGCGTTTTCCCGGATCCATTCCAGAGACCGACATCCGCACGACGGCAGACGGAGCACTGATCTGTCTGCATGACGCGAACGCTGGCGCGCACGACCAACGCGCCGGTGGCAATCCGCGATGTGGATGTCGGCGAGCTTGACCTCTCCGAGATCCGCCGCTGGGATGCGGGCATCCGGCTCGGGTCGGGCTGGGCGGGGTTGCAGGTACCCACCCTGGAGGAAGTGCTGGCCATGCTCAGCAAGTCGCCTGATCGCCAGCTCTATCTGGAGCCAAAGGCGGTTGAACTGGCGGCGCTGAAAGAGAGGGTCCAAAGATTCCGCGTCGACCAACAGGTACTCTTCGTCCATGCCAGCCAGGAGGCGCTGGTCGAGATTCGCACTCTCTTTGGCAACCGTCCCACTATGACCTGGCTGAGCGGCGATGTCGAGCAGATCGGCAGCGGCTTTGAACGGTTGGCTGTTACCGATTTCCAGGGCATCAGCCAATTGCAGGTACATCTTCATGTTCGCGCCGAACGACCGGCCATTGACTATCTTTTCAGCGCCGAACAGATTCAGGCGATGCAGGCCCGGCTTGCCCGTGTCGGCGTCGATCTTCAACTTCGCCCCTTTGCAATGGACGCCGCGTCGCTGCGTCGGTTGCTCGACCTGGGCGTCCGCTGGTTTGTGAGCGATAGCCCACGACGATTCTCTGAAACCTTACGCGCTGCCAAGGAGTTGCCCCATGTCTGAAAATCCCGCCATCCGCCAGGCGACGGAGGCGGTTGCCGCCGCGATCCCTCAGGCCGAGGCCGACCCGACGCGACCGGTCTATCACTTCCGCGCGCCGGCTCGCTGGATGAACGACCCCAACGGACCGCTGCTGATCGACGGCGTCTACCATCTCTTCTACCAGCACAATCCGTTCGACGACATCCACGGCCCCATGTACTGGGGACACACAACCAGTCGCGATCTCGTCTTCTGGGAACACCAACCCATCGCGCTCTGGCCATCGCTGGAGCTGGGCGAGACAGACTGTTTTTCAGGCTGTGGCCGCGTGAACGGTAACGGCGAACCCCTGCTTTTCTACACGAAAGTGGACCGTTCGCCCGGTGGGAACCGGGTCAACGAGCAATGGGCCGCGGTCGGCGGCCCAGAGCTGATTACCTGGCGCAAGCATCCTCGGAATCCGATCCTGGAGATGGAGACCCACGGCGGCCCCCCGCTTTGCAGACGACTGGCGCGACCCGTTCATCTTCGAGGAGGGAGGCCGCATTTTTATGATCGTCGGCGCGTGCTGGGATCATGGCACGCCGATCTACGAGGCCGACGACGATTCGCTGGCGCGCTGGAGCTACCGCGGCCTGATGTGGGATCAGGCGGCCGAGTGTCCCAACTTTGTGAGACTCGACGGCAAGTGGCTGATGTTGACCTCACCCTTCGCCGCGGTCGATACCACGTTGGCGATTTCGACCTGGAGAGGCTGCGCTTTACCGTCGAGCGTTCAGGCATCCTCGACCCAGGTTTCGCCGATGGCAACGGGTTTTATGCCAGCAACCTGCTTCTGGACGCCAATGGCCGCTGTATTTTGCTGGGTTGGGTGCGCGGCTTTGAGACGGGGCGCGGCTGGAATGGTTGCTTTGCCCTGCCGCGCATTCTCACGCTTGGTGCGGACGGGCTGCCGAGACAGACGCCCCTGCCAGAGCTGGCCAAGCTGCGCGGCGACCACCAGAAGACGCCGGGTCAAACGATCGACAGCGAGGTGATTTCACTCGACAACGTGGCCGGCGATCAGTTGGAGATCCTCGCGACCTTCGAGCGCGACAATGCGGTCGCGTGGGGGCTGGTCGTGCGGCGCAGCGCGGATGGCGCCGCCGGCATCCGCATCCGTTTCGATGGCGAAACCTTGCGGCTGGGCGATGTCGAAATGTCTTTCAAACTGAGCGAAAATGAGCGTTTGGTCAACCTGCATCTTTTCCTGGACAATTCCGTGCTTGAACTTTATGTCAATGGCGGGAAGCTCTGCGCGACCCACGTCTTCTACCCAGGCGAACAGGACCTCGATGTCGCCCTCTTCGCCGAAGGAGGCAGCGTGCGTCTGCGCGGGCTGGATGTATGGACGCTGAGGGC
>JAAUPU010000358.1 GCA_012032975.1 Caldilineaceae bacterium
TTCGGTCGTCGGTCGCTCGGTCGGCTCGACCGTGGCGTCTCAGTGCGGTTCGGTGTGGGCGTTTCGGTGTCGGTCGCAGTCGGCTCGACCGTTGGGGTCTCGATCTGCTCCACGGACAGATCCGGCGAGGCCGCAGCCTCGCCAAGTGCGCCGAGCCGCTTGACCGTGATGACATGTTCGCCCGCCGACGCCAGATCGACATCCATCGACCAGGCCCCCAACTCGTCGGCAGTCGTCGTACCCACGAGTTCGTCGTCCACAACAATTTGGAGTAGAGCGCCAGCCGCCGCACTTCCCTTGAGGTTGATGACGCCGGCCGGCAATTCTGCCCGCAGCGACGAGCTTTCTTCCACGCCGGGCGCATCGGGCTGCAAGCTCTCGTTGGCAGAGGGGGCAGAGGCGGCGGTGGGGGTGGCCGTCTCTTCTGGAGTTGCGCTTTCCGCAACCACAGCTTCGCTGGGTTCCGTCTGGACAGCTCCATTCTGTTCACTGCTTGACCCGAGGCTAGGGGCCTGGCCGGCCGCCGTGCCATCGCCCGCTCCCGTTGCACCCGCTAGGGCAACCTCAGTCGTGTTGGTAAAGGTCGGCACTGGTGTGGAAATGGTGACCAGCGGAGGCGGCGCGATGGTCAAACTCTGCGCGATCAACAGGATGATCAGCATGACAAGCAACAGGACGAGGAGGCCGTACTTGGAAAAGTCCAAGCGACGGATGGATCGTGGAGATCGCCGGTCGGGCATGGTCAGGCATCCTCGCGGGTAGCGGGTGGTGATGATGATGGCATTACGTCGGCAACCGGCAGGTCACGGTCGTCCCGGGGTGGAAGGGATGGGCGATTCACCCGCACGGACGACTGCCGCCAGGCGGCCCAGTCGATAAAATGTTCGATGATCCAGCCGATGACTAGACCGGCTGCAAGACCAAGCCAGAAGTGTGGCATGTCTCTGTTGGGCCTTGGCGACTGCGTCGGAGCAGCCTCTTTGAGAAGAGAAAACGTTGGTTAACGCTGGCTGTTGCCACATGATTATATGCGATCCTGGTGGTTTTGAGCCAATCGTCGGATTTCAAAGGGAGGTGGATACGCAGGCCCAATCGCACCCGCGCAGGCCGGGCCTATCCCAGATTGGGGCACCGAGATGGGGCAACGAGAATTCCCGGAAGGGGCCACCCGAATGCGGGGAGTCACCCGCGTGGGCCGGTCAGCTTGACCTGGCTCGTCTCCGCGTAGCATAATCGATGGTCATGGACGAAAGCAGCCATTCCGCACAAAATCAGAGGTCACAACACGATCCAGAACCGCTGCGGATCCCCATCACGGTGGATGGCGTCGCGACGGCGCAGGGCGGACCGCGGTCCTCGGCCTCGCAGCCAAAACGCGGCGGCCTCTTCAACTGGTCTGGCCCGTGGGTGCTGATCGTCGGCTTCGCCGCCATCATCCTCGTCGGCACACTGCTGCTCAAGCTGCCCTGGTCCGCAGCGGAGGGACGCAGCATCAGCTGGGCGGATGCGCTCTTTACCTCCACCAGCGCCACCACGGTGACCGGGTTGGTCGTGTTGAACACGGCGCGCGATTTTTCCTTCTTTGGCCAACTAGTCATTCTCTTCCTGTTGCAGGTTGGCGGCGTTGGCTTTATTGCCTTCAGCGTGCTGCTCTTCCGGCTGATCGGGCGGCGCGTCAACCTGCAAACACGCTTTATCGTGCAACAGAGCCTGGGCGCCGAGAAGCGCAGCGGCGTGGTCGAACTCGCGCTCTACGTGCTGGGCGTGACGGTGACGCTGGAAGCCATCGGCGCGCTGCTGCTCTGGCTACGCTGGCGAACCGTCATGTCCGACGCCGATGCGATCTGGTACGCGATTTTTCATGCCATCAGCAGCTATTGCAATGCAGGCTTCGACCTCTTCTCTGGAACAGAGCGGGGCACGCTCTTTGGCTTTGGTTCGGACTGGTACACGCTGGCCGTGATGGGCACGCTGATCGTCCTGGGCGCTTGGCATCACGGTCATGTACGACCTGTGGAGCTTCCGTTCGGACCGTCAACTCGGCCTGAACACCCGGCTGACCCTGGTCTTGGGCGCACTCTTGACCGTGATCGGTCTGGCCATTCTGCTGGTGGATCCGGCGTTTCATGGCAAAGTGGCCAACCTGTTGCGTTGGGATGAGCGGCTTTCCGTTGCCCTCTTCACCGTGGTTTCGACCCGCACCGCGGGGCTGACCATCGTCCCGCTCGAAGAGTTGAGCGAAGCCAGCCAACTGATGATCCTGCTCTGGATGTTCATCGGCGGTGCGCCGGCATCCAGTGGCCGGGGGTGTGAGCACCAGCACCGTGGCGGTGTTGCTCGTTGCTGTGCTGGCCACGCGCGCGGCCATACCTCTGCCGTCTCCTTTGGGCGCACCATGCCCAACGAAACCGTGGCCAAAGCGGTTGCCATCATGACGGTCAGCACCCTGCTTGTGGTGCTGATCGTGTTGATCCTTTCGCTGCGCCATGAAGGCGAAATCTTCACCGTCTCCTTCGAGACTGTCAGCGCCTTTGCCAACGCGGGTTACTCGCTGGACTTCACAGACCGGCTCGACACTGCTGGCCGCATGTTGATCGCGTTCACCATGTTTTGGGGACGGCTCGGCCCTCTGACGGTCGTGGTCGCCCTGGCGCAGCGCGCACAGCCGACGCTCATTCGATATCCGGAGGAGCCGGTTATTTTGGGATGACAAGGGTGACAGGGATGACAAGGGTGACAGGGATGACAAGACGGAACGTCACTTTGTTATTCTTGGTGGTTTGGTAGTGGGTGATGGATGATGGGTTGGAGTAGGTGTTTTTTATGGCTACACGAAATTTTGAGAGTGAGACCAGGATCTATTCCTTCAGCCCAGTGGGCGAGGAGTGGGTCGGTTTTGTGGATGACGCTGGTATGATCTGGCATCGGGATCGGCCCGCCGGTGCGCTGGACGGCAGGCCAGATGGCCGCGTCGACGAAGAGGGGCGACTCTTCAAGACGACCGCCCATGACGAACGCGAGTTGGGTGTCGTGAGCGCATCCGGTCGCGTCCACAGCCACGGGCTTTTCGAGGGTGGCGAACTGGGCTGGGTGGACGATGACGGGGTGGTAGTGCAGGCCGGCCTTATCCTCGGCGAAGAAGAGGTGGGCCGCGTCGAGGGGCCGCAACCCCACGCCGCTGGCGCCGCCCTGCTGCTGCTCTTCCTGCCCGACGACGCCGAAACCAACCGCCGCATGAGGCGATAGCCCGAGACCAACGGAGCAAGACGATGACCTCCACCGCGCTGCGCGTGCCCACTGAGCGCCTCGAATTTTTCTGCCGCGTCCACGGCGACCGCGAGGCCGGCCTGCCCATGCTCTTGCTCCACGGCAGCTTTGCCACCAGCCGCTGGTGGGAGCCTTTTTTTGCCATCCTGCCGGACGAGGTCTACGCGGTCGCACCCGACCTGCGCGGCTGCGGACAGAGCGGCAGGAGCGAGAGCGGCTACGAGATCGACGAACAGGCCGATGACATCTTGGCGCTGGTCGAGGCGCTGGGCTGGCGCGATTTCGACCTGGTCGGCCATTCTAGCGGCGGTGCGATTGCGCTGGAGATCGCCCTCGCCCGACCCAACCTGCTCAACACGCTGACCCTGGTGGACAGTGTGCCGGCCGAAGGGGTCCACACGCCGCTGGAGGTGGTCATGATCCTGGAGCAGATGAAGAGCGACCGCGACCTGCTGGCCCGCGCCATCGCTCGCTGATGCCCACCTATCCCACAGACCCCGAGACGCACCCGGCGAACGCAAGCTTCTTTGCCCAACTGGTCGAAGACGCAAGCCAGATGGCGCCGGCCGCGTTCACAGAGGTGGCGCTGGCCCTGGACCGCTGGAATCGCTTTGCCGAGGCCAGCGCACTGACGCTGCCCACGTTGATCGTCTGGGGCGACCAGGACCAGATCGTCAGCCGCGAGGCGACCACGCGCACGCTGATCGCCATCCCCGGTGCGGCCAACCTGGAGGTGCTGCGCGGGGTCGGCCACAGCCCCCTGATCGAGGATCCGCTGCGGCTGGCCGAACGCATCATCGACTTTGTGAGCGAGGATTTCGCCGGTTTCGATGCCATCCGCAGCATGGTCGAAGACGATGAAGATTCGTGACCTTGCTCCAAAAAGGAATCGTTGCCACTGATTTCACGGATTGACACGGATTTCCTCTCTTGGTCCTGCGAGGCGAATTTGCCGCTTTGCGTCGAAATGGTCTTTCCACGATCTTGGTGACCAACACACAATTCGCGTCAATTCGTAGCTGCTCAAACCTCGCCACGAATTACACGAATTTGCACGAATTTTGCCTGGTGTACTTCGCGTACTTCGTGAAATCCGTGGTTGAACACCTTCTTGCAGTCCAGCCATTCATCATCACGAACGGGGGCGCAGTGACACGAAAAAGCGGATGGATCCTGGTGTTTTTTCGTGACCTTCGTGGATCATTGCGGTTCTCCCGAGGACCTGCAACATGGCTGGCGCTGCTTCCCCTGCTGCTGGGCCTTTCCCCACGCCAACGCCCCCCGCTTCGAGCTCACGGATCGCATCACTGGAACACCGCTGCCGCCAGCGGCCTGCCTGCCCTGCGCCTCGTCGAATACGACGACCGCCTCGCATCCGAGTTTGACGCCATCACGCGTGAATGGGTCTCTGACATGTTCAAGCTGGAGGCCAATGACATCAAGATCATCGAGAACCCGAAAGGGATGATCCTTGACCGGGTG
>JAAUPU010000359.1 GCA_012032975.1 Caldilineaceae bacterium
TGGCAATGTCAACTGCACCGTGCCGGCGGCTTCGTTGTCCACATGTGTGCGCCAGCCAAAGGTGCTGCTGAGGTGGCGCAGATAGGGGTCTGGGTTGAGCACCTGCTCGATCATGTAGGTCGAGCCGGTGAGGATGACCACGTCCGATTCACCCTGCATCGACTTGGCGATCTGCAAGGCCTGACGCGGTTCGGAGATGACCAGGGTCGGCGTATCGCCGGTCAGCCCCTCGATTTCAGCGCGCACCTTGTCGGGATCCTGGCCTTTGTACGATGCGCCGGTGACGATGATGGTTCTGGCGACCTTGGCCAGCGATGCAAAAACCTGAGAAGGCACGCGTCGGCCGGCCATGCCCATGATCAGGATCTTGCCTTTGTCGCCAAAGCGCTTTTCGATCTCGCCGGCCAAGGCCGCGATTTTCTCCGCGTTGTGGGCAATGTCGGCGTAGACGCGCTCTTCGACCCGCCAGAAGCGCCCCAGCAACTCGGCCCCTAAGAACGCCTCCAGTACGCAGCCCTCGTCCACGTCTGGAAAAAGTTCCTTGACCACCGCAAAGCTGAGCGCCGCGTTCCAGCGCTGATATTCGGCGCTGAGCAACGATTCCGTGGTGAGTTTGTGGCCGTTGTGTACGTGCAGTCGTTCTTCGAGCGCCCGACCACTTCCCTCCGCCCGATCACGCGCAGGGGCGCGCCGGCGTCTCCACAGACCGCGGCGATAATCTCCAACGATTCGGGGTCGATTTCAGTGGTGAAGAAGGGCACGCCAGGCCGGGCGATGCCCGCTTTGTCCAGCGTGCGTTGCCACTTCTCGCGACCCAACATGTGCGCGTGGTCGCTGCCCACATTGGTCAGCACGGTGGCGGCTACATCCAGCGCGCGCGTCTGGTCGAAGCGCCCGCCCACGCCCGTCTCCATGGCCGCCCATTCGACTTCGTGCTGCTCGAAGAGCGCAAGCGCGATCAGGATCGACACCTCATGAAAGCTGTGGATATGCTCCGAATTGTGCAGGGCAAGCTGCACACAGTGGGGGCTGGATGCGCTCCGTCCAGATGGATTGGATGTCCTTGCGGCTGGCAAATTCGCCGCCGATGCTAAAGCGCTCGCGATAGTCAAAAAGATGGGGACTCATAAAAGCCCCCGCCTTGCCCACACATCCACATCCCAGTTCCAGAAAGCGACAGGTGGACCCTTTTCCGCCGGTGCCCGCCACATGGATCAACCGGGTGGGGTGACCATTGGGCCACAACGTACGGATCGATTCGCGCAGCAGGGCCAGACGGACATGCTTCTTGATGGACCACTCGGCATGATAGATCTGGTCCACCGAGCTATAGTACGGGAAATCAGGCTGTTCCACGGGTCGTCAATCCAGGCTTTCTATGCGAATCATGCTTTGAATCACGCCCCGCTCGGCGTCGATGGCCGCGGCCACGCCATTGACCAGGTCGAAGAGTGCGATCTCGTGGCTCTCGCCGGTGCGTCGCAGTTTGAGTTCCAGTTGGCCGTTTTTCAAGCCGCGCGAACCAACCGTCAACCGCACGGGCATCCCCAAGAGATCGGCATCGTTGAACTTGACGCCGGCGCGCTCGTCCCGGTCGTCGTAGAGCACCTCGAAGCCCGCCTCCAGCAGATCGTGGTAGATCTTGTCGGCGGCCTGGGCGACTTCGGGCGTCTTGTCGGTGAAGAGGCTGATCAGCGCGATCTGGTAGGGGGCGACGGTGATCGGCCACTGAATGCCGGCTTCGTCGTGATGATGCTCGATGATGGTGGCGATGAGCCGGTCCGAGCCGATGCCATAGCAACCCATAACGATTGGGTGGGATTCGCCATTTTCATCCAGGTAGGTGGCGCCCATGGCCTTGCTATATTTGGTGCCCAGCTTGAAGATGTTGCCCACCTCGATGCCGCGCACCGCGCTGGTGGATGAGCCACACTTGGGGCAAGCAAACCCCTCCGCCGCGGCCACCACATCCGTCACGATATCGGCTTCATAGTCGCGGCCATAGTTGACATTGCGATAGTGATAGTCTACCCGGTTCGCGCCCGCGACCAGGTTGGGGCTGACCGCAATCAGATCATCCACGACCAGCAGGACCGCGGCCCGATCAATGCCGACCGGCGAACCGTAGCCCGCTTCGGCGCCCACCGCGCGAATCTCATCCGGCGTGGCCGGTCGCAGTCGCTGCGCCTTGATGGCGTTGGTCAGCTTGGTCTCGTTCAGCTCCATATCGCCGCGCACCACAACAAAGACGAACTGTTCGCGCACACTGCCGTTTTCCTGGTCGGCCACTTCCGCAACCAGAAAGATCGCCTTGGCAGTCTCACTTTCGGGAATATCGAGAAACGCGGCCAGGCTGGCGATCGTGTTGACATTGGGGGTATGGACCTCCTCAAGCAGGGCGGCTTCGGCGCTTGGCGGCTCTGGTTTGCGAAAGGTGGCGATCTGGCGATTGGCGCGATAGGTGCAGTTGGGACAGACCAGCAATGTGTCCTCGCCCACCGGCGTCAGGGCCATGAACTCGTGGGCCATGGTGCCGCCCATCATGCCGGTGTCGCTCTCGACCGCGATGACCTCCATGCCACAGCGATTGAAAACGTTGAAATAAGCCTGGTAGATCTTGCGATAAAATTCGTCCAGCCCCGCGCTGTCGCGGTCGAAAGAGTAGGCGTCCTTCATGGTGAACTCGCGCACGCGGATCATGCCGGCGCGCGGTCTTGGCTCGTCGCGAAATTTCGTCTGAATCTGATAGAGGACAAAAGGCAACTGGCGATAGCTGCTGACCACATGATGGGCCAGCTCGGCCATGACTTCTTCGTGGGTCATGGCTAGGCAAAGGTCGCGACCGCCGCGGTCCTTGAGCCGGGCCAGGTCATCGCCGATCTCATACCAGCGACCGGTGCGCTGCCAAAGCTCCGCCGGATGCACGACCGGCAGGGTGACTTCCTGGCCGTCGATGGCGTCCATCTCCTCGCGCATGATGTTCTCGACCTTGGCCTTGACCCGCTGGCCCAGCGGCAGATAGTCGAAGATGCCGGCCGCGATCTGGTGAACCAGCCCGGCGCGCAACATCCATTGATGGCTGGCAATTTCCGCTTCCGCAGGCACCTCGCGCAGCGTCTGAAAAAAGAGCTTTGACATTCGCATCGTGCTATTCCTCTGTGTCTACGCTTCGATTTCGCCAGCGTTCCAGCCAGAGCGCGGCGTTGGATGTTCGATTTTCCTCGTCGGTCTGCCCGTCGGTCAGTCGTCGGCGCGAGGCGGAAGCGCGCGCGCCGGCGGCGCGACCGACGCTTTGGGCGCGCTGTCGTAGCGCCTGCAATGAGCTTGAGCCAGTCGCCGTCAGCCACGCTTTTACCTGGCGGTCGTCAATACCGGTCAGCGCACGCATGCTCTCGGCCCAGTCGCCGACCGCTTCGGGGCCTAGGCCAAAATAGGCGTGGGCGCGCTGGCCGACCATATACGTCGTCAGCCCATTGGCGCCAGCCGAAGCCGCGATGCCCAGAAACGGGATCGCCTTGAGCGCGCCCGACTGAGCGAAGCGCGCGCTGGCTTTCTGTGCGATTCTCTTGCCCGTCGCTGCGGCCAGCTTTTCGGCGCCCAAGTTGAGACCCGTCACGGCAAGCAGCACATGACGACGCTCGACCGCGCTCATCTCGCGTCCGTGCAGCACGGCGATTTCGGCAATCAACTCGGCCTGGAGCTTGAGCGTCAAGCCGAGGTCGACCGCGACGCCGTAGGTCATCGTGGCCAACGTGCCCAAACCTGGGATGACGCTGGCGCCAGAGGTGACCGCGCCGACGGTGGCTGCCTGGGCGGCTTTCTGCTTGACAAGCAGCTGTACCAACTCGTCGATGGTGGCCTCGGGGTGTTTGCTGCGCATCAGCTCGACGCGCGTCTTGGCCAGTTGGACACTGGCCTGATCGACGGCGGTCGTCACCTGTTCCAGCAAATGGTCCACCATCCTGGCAGCGGCGGACTTGTTGGCGGGCGGTTGTTGAAAGTCTGTCATCTCTTTGGATACCCTTGCAGCGTGCAAATGGCTGCTGTCGTCTCGGGTGGATTAACGCTGAGCGCGAATTTCATAGTCGTGGCTGATCTCTGCGACGCCCGAAAGTGTTGCATGTACACCGCAATATTTGTGGATGCTGAGATCGATGGCCCGTTCGACTTTATTGACATCCAGCCCCTCGCCGACAAAGACATAATGAATGTGGATGCCCGTATAGGGCTTTGGGAATTCTTCGCCACGGTCGCCTCGCACCTCGACGAACAGATCGTCCAGCGGCTGTCGCTGTTTGGTCAGAATCCCAGCGATGTCGATCAACGAACAGCGCCCAGCCCCAGCAAGAGCATCTGCATTGGGCTAACGCCTGGCCCGTCGCCGGCGGACATGACAACGGATCTGTTGTGGTCGTCGATGCCCAAAAAAGGTCTGCTCCTCGATCCATTTGACGCGCACGGTGGTCATAGCTCTCTACCTCATATCTATTGCAGGATATCTATTGCAGGTAATCTATTGAAGACTATCTATTGCAGATATAATGAAGCCTGGGCGCAATCTCATGCCATCGATCCTGTGCCCAGGCGAAGATCGGCCTCTCAAGTAGGCGTCGTTCACTGGGCAAGAGTATATGATCGCCGTGATTAGATGTCAAAAGGTTTGCCAGCACTGCGGGCAGCAGGGTCGCCGGATCGATTCGTCGACCTATGCCAGGAGACGAGGTCTGGGAACGAAACAGTCGCCAAA
>JAAUPU010000360.1 GCA_012032975.1 Caldilineaceae bacterium
GCCATCTCGTACTGAGCAATCCGCGATTCGATCTCGGGGTCCAGTTCCTTCTGGAATTGAAGTTGGTTGATGGCGTTGATCGAATCCAATTGCGCTCGCCGCCGATCAGACCCAGACAGGGCCACTGACGCGCCGTTGCGCGGCGGCGCGTGCGCCATTTGGGATGCGGGGCGATCTGCCATCGAGCTTTTTCCTCTACAGCTTGGCTGGGCGTCTTGCAATTGATAGGCGGCACATGCTCTGGGGGATGTACCGCCTATCAAGAAGCGCTTTCGGCTAACCGCTATGGCTGATTGTCTGGCAGAGGGGGTTGGGTACTCAGATAGCCCAAAGCGCAACGATTTCATCGTCGGTCATGTTGGCGTACTCGACCCACGGCATCTCTTCGCTGACCTGGCGGCCATCGGGGGTCACGCCAGAGCGCATGAATGCCAGGAATTGCTCCTCCGTCCAGCCGCCAAGTTCGCTTCCCGGCGTGATGTTCGGACCCAGGGGCGGCCCGTTGGGATTGACGTTTCCGGCCAGGTTCGCCGCATGACAATCTCGACAGGCGCCCACTTCAATGAGATATTCGCCATAGGCCGCGTTTGGACCCTCGGCCGGGTGCGCCCCTCCCACGGCGGCATGGTCGATCACATTCACCGGCATGGCCGAGTTTCCAAAGACGCCAAAGAGGATCGTGCCGGGGAAGGTGATGTTGCGCGGACCCACGTCGCTGTCAACCGGCGCCGCCTGTCGAATATAGGCGACCAACGCCGCGACGTCCTCATCGCTGAGATGAGCGTAGGCGGTCGATGGCATCAACGCCAGCGTGCGGCCATCATGGCCGACGCCGTGACGAAGTGCGGCCACCAGTTGTTCATCGGTAGCCGCGGCGCCGATGCCGTTGACGCCAGCAGTAAGGTTGGGGGGCCGGCAGATAGCCGATTGGCGCGCGTCGATCATGACTTCGCCGCTCAAGTCTTCGCCGTGGCAGCCCTCGCACGCACTGATCGCGTGGTACAGATGCTCGCCGCGTGCGATGGCCGCGGCGAGTGCCGCGTCGTCGGTTGGCATGCTGACCGCGACCACTGCCACCGCCGGCGCGTTGGCAAGGTTTGAACTGCCTCTGGCGTTGAGCGTCCAGCCGCCTACCAAGGCAACGACAATCAGCACACCCAGAATGATGGCTACCCATTTAAGCACTGTTTTCATCTCGCGGTTCCTACCTCTTTGAAAGATTCCAGCATGATTGGGTTGATTTTGCCTATCCGTGGCGCAGGCCCATTGAGCTGCAACGACGGCTACGATGGTCATGGCCTGCGCCACGAAAGAGGAGCTTCAGTATACACAACCTTCGTCACGAAAGCGTTACGAAATCGTGTGGCCGAATAGATGTGAGCGGTTGGTCAGGATTTATCTTCGACCTTGAAGGTACCCCAGGGTCAACCCATAAAGCATATGCGCGCTCAGGATGTAGACAAAGCCCACCGATGGCACCAATTGCGTCGGCGGCCTGAAGATGAGGACAACACATGTCAACAGCAGCCCGTAGAGCAGGCCAAGCAGCCAGCTAGGCAACCGCACGCGCCCACCCATCCATCCGTATAGAATACCCCAAAGGATACCGTAAATACTGGCCACGGCTAAATGGGCCACAAATCCTGCCAGCGCGGTTTCGCCAACCGACGGAGAGAGCGAGATCAACAGATCCTGTGGCTTTGGCCCGCCAAACTGACCCAGTACAAAAAGATAAAGGGTGATGACCAGGCCGCCCACGATACCATAGAGCAGCCCGTTGACTACCGTGTCGCCGATTCGTTCTTCGTGCATTTCCAACCGCCTGCTTTCCATAGTTCCTTGGGTTCCCTTGATAGGTGACGGCGACTTCCGCCTCGAATGGCTGGCGAACGATGTCTTGTCGATCGGCCAGGCCAGCCTAAAATACATCCGGCGGGCCACGCCTTGCAGACGGCGTCACCAGCCCAACACATGACGTTGCGTTCCAGATTCCACCGCTTCCATCATACACATCCAGCGTGTTACAATCGTTACCACTTCCGTTACGAAATAAACAAAAGTGCCAACTTGGTCACGACGTGGCCACCTCAGACCATTGGATCGACAGTATGGCTAGATTGACAATTGCCTGGCTCGGTGCGCCGATCATCACGGTGGACGAGCACCCGGCCCAGTTCGACACACGCAAAGCGATTGCCCTGCTCGCCTTTTTGACCATGGAGCCTGGACCCCACATGCGCGACGCGCTGTCGGCTCTGCTCTGGCCCGAATTGGACCAGGGTCGGGCGCGCGGTGCGCTGCGACGCACGCTCTCCGTGCTGAACAAAGAGCTGAGTCCGTGGCTGGAGGCAAGCCGAGAGTCGGTGGAACTTCCGCGCCAACGGCTCCGCGTGGGTCGACACGGACGCCTTCCACACCTTGCTGGCCCAGTGCAGTGAGCATTCCCACGGCGCAGACGAAAGCTGTCCAAGTTGCATTGGCCCGCTCATCGAGGCCGTTGAGATCTACCGCGACGATTTCTTGAGCGGCTTCTCCCTGCGCGACAGCGTGGCGTTTGACGACTGGCATTTTTCCAGGCAGAGGATCTCCGTCGCGAGCTGGCCAGCGCGCTGGATCGGCTGGCGGCTGGACTGGCCGAGATTGGACGAACCGAAGAAGCCATCAGCTATGCCAGGCGCAGGCTCCAGATCGACCCCATCCATGAACCCGCCCATCGTCAGTTGATGCAACTCTATGCCAGCGCAAATCAGCGCAGTGCGGCCATCCGCCAATACCGGGAATGTGTACGCATTCTGGACCTGGAGCTAGGCGTCGCGCCCCTTGACGAGACGACCGAACTCTACCGCGCAATCCAATCCAACGCGGAGCCATCGCGCGCACGCCGCCCCATGCAGATAGAGCCGACCACACCGGCGGTCGTCAGCCTGGAGATCGATCCGTTGCCCTTTGTGGGACGGGATCAGGAGTGGCAGGCGCTTACGACCGCCTATGGCGAAATTCGGGACAACGGACGCCTCTTTGTGATCGAAGGCGAGGCCGGGATCGGCAAGACACGAATGACTTCGCTCTTTGCCAGACATGTAAAAAGATGCGGCGGTCGAACGTTGGAAAGCCGCTGCTACGAAGGCGAAAACGAACTGGCGTACGGCCCCTTCCTCCCCATGCTCCGCGAGGCCATCGCCGCGCCGGACGCTGACAAATGGCTCGCCGCGATCTCTGTGCAACACCTCCAGGAGATCGGACGACTTCTGCCAGAGATTGCCAGACTCCGACCCGAGGTGGCCGACCTGCCTCGACCGCCGGATGTAGCGGCGCGCAGTCGCTTCTTCGACGGCCTCTTCCACCTGATCGCGACCGCGCTGGCAGGAGAGCGACCGGGCCTCTTGCTGCTGGACGACGCGCACTGGGCAGACAGCGCTTCCTCGAGTTGCTGGCCTACATCGCACATCGCTTGGAATGTGCGTCGTTTAGCATGTTGCTGACCTGGCGATCCGAAAGCATTCCAGCCTCTCACAGCCTGCGTCAGTTGGTCTCGGAGATGCAGCGCAGCCGCCACCTCCACCGGGTCACTCTAGAGCGACTCGACCGCGACGCAGTCGAATTGCTTGTGACCGCGGCCCAGATCGACAAGACAATCGACCGCGCCGAACTGGCCGCGCACCTGGATCGCGAAGCCGAGGGCTTGCCGCTCTTTATCGTCGAATATCTCGACCTCATTGCTGCGGGCAAACATAGCGCCCAGGCCGACAACTGGCAATTGCCCGCGACCATCAGCGAATTGCTGCGGGCGCGCTTGAGCAATGTCAGCGAGATGGAACAGCAGTTGTTGGCAACGGCCGCGGTGATTGGCCGCTCTTTTGACTTCGATGTGTTGTCCGCGGTCAGTGGTCGGAGCGAGGACGAAAGTGTCTCGGCGCTGGAGGCGCTGACGGCCCGTGGCCTGATCCGCGAGTCCGACTCGACCAACACCGATGTGATCACCTATGACTTCTACCATGAGCAATTCCGCGGTCTTGTCTACCACGAAATGAACGCGGCGCGGCGCCGCTTGCTCCACCGCCGCGTGGCAGAGGCGTTGCACACGATCGCACGGCGTGTGGGTCAGGATCTGGGCGAGTTATCCGGCCAACTTGCCCAGCACTGGGAGCTGGGTGGCGCACCCGAACAGGCGGCAGAATACTATGCGCTGGCCGGCGGCCATTCGCGCACTCTCCATGCCAACCAGGCAGCGTTGGCCCAATTTCAGAAAGCACTGGCGCTTGGTCGCACGGACCGCGCGGCGCTGCATACCGCAATCGCCGACCTGCACACCCTGTCCGGCGACTACGCAGCGGCTCGCCGCTCCTACGAAACGGCAGCTGCGCTCGCCGACGAAGGCGAACTGGCCGAGATCGAGTATGCCCTGGGTCGCCTCTGCAACCGTCTGGGGGAATGGGACGCAGCCGAGGCAAGCTTTGCAGAAGCCCTGGAACGCAGCGCCGACCCACAATCTCAGGCGCGGATCTATGCCGACTGGAGTCTGTCCGCATTTCAAAACGGCGACGCCGATCGCGCCCGACAGTTGGCAGGCGATTCGCTGCAACAGGCAATTCTTGCCGACGACATCTCCGCGCTGGCCCAGTCTCACAACATCGTCGGCATTTTGAGTCGCCGCGACGGTCGTCTCGACCGAGCCATCGACCACGGCGAATCCAGCCTGGCCGCGGCAGACGCGTTCGACGACCTCGCCGCCGCG
>JAAUPU010000361.1 GCA_012032975.1 Caldilineaceae bacterium
AGGATCAGAAACAAAGCGACGGTTTGCCACGCCGCATCTTTCAATGCGGCACGCAGGGGCGAAAACAAGGCAGGCGCCGGCGGCAAGGCCGGCCAGCAGCGCAATGCCCGATGAAGCCCGCTCCGCTCCACGGCAAAGCATGATGATGGCGATGACGATTTCAATCCGTTGTCCAAGTCTCTGCCGCGCTTGACGGGTTCGAGCGTCGTCGATGATCTCCATCGCGCGCACCTTTGGCGCGCCGCTCAGGTGCCGGCGGGGAAGGTCGCGCGCAGCACGTCCAGGCTGGTGGTGCCCTCCTTGAGCAGGCCCTCGACGTTGCTGACGATGTGCATCACGTGCGAATAGCGCTCGATGATGAACTGATCGCCGTGGCCATGCGGCTTGCCGGACGCGTGGCTGGCCGGCGTTTGGTTCAAGAGCGTCTAGACACCCGGCAGGCGCTGTCAGTCGAGGGGCGTCGAAGCTAACAAATTTCTTGCACAGCGCATATTCATCGATAACGGAGCGCTTGTGCCCCGCTAACACTGGCCCGCTAGACTGAGGTTCATCAAGTTCGAAGTCAGTTACTTTTTCCGAACAAACATCTACAGAGGAGAAACGAAACAATGAGAATCCGCACATACGGCAACGTAGCCCCAAATTTCGCAGAGTTTGCCAACGCCATGAACGAGATCGTTGGCCGTGGCCTTCCCGCCTACAACTATGCCAAGAGCGGCGGCAGCGCGGCCGAAAATGGCGAGCGGCTCGTCCGTCTACCGATTGACCTGGTCGCCAGCGATGAAGGCTTCCACCTCTACGCCAATCTGCCCGGTGTCAAGGCCGAGGATGTCGAAATCACGTTGGAAGGCGAGGAGCTGACCATCCGCGGCGCATTCCCGCCGGTGGCAGAAGAGACAAACTTCGTCAAGCGCGAGCTTTATCACGGCAGCTTCGAGCGCCGGCTGGTCTTCAACACGCCGGTGGATGTCGAGAAGATCGAGGCTGTTTTCGAGAATGGCGTGCTGACGCTCTTCGTGCCCAAGGCCGAGGAAGTTCGTCCCAAGCAGATCAAGATCCAGGCCAAGTAAACTGGTCGAACTTTGACAGTGGCAGTAAGTAGAAGAGGCCCGCCAGCTCCTGGCGGGCCTCTTCTATTTCTCGATATCGCGACCACTTGTCAAGCGCCCTTTGCTGCGACGCCCCGTCAAACCTGAACGAACGCGTGAAGATTGGAAGAGATGAACGACGCTCGCCCCGCTCAGAAGCATGACCAGGTCATCGATTGATATGGGCGCGTTCACATCCATTTGTGTCTATCCGTACTGATGGTTGGCGCGAATTGCTGGTATCCTCTGGCCAGATTCAAATGGGGCATGTGTGCCCCCGGTTGTTTATCGGCAGAACGTCCAGATTTCAGGAGACAGGCATGTTCAATCGGCTCTTTACCCGAACAGACAACGAAACTCTATCCGCCAAAAAGCAGCGGCCAGAGCAGAACAGTCTGATCGCACTCTCAGGCGTGGTCAAGAGCTATGAGACCGCAGCCGGTCAATTTTTGGCGCTCAAGGGCGTCGATCTGCGCGCAGACCCGGGCGAATTTGTGGCTGTGGTCGGCAAGTCGGGCAGCGGCAAATCCACGTTGAGCAACATGATCACCGGCATCGACAGGCCCACAGAGGGCAGCGTATTTGTGGCCAACACACCGGTGCACACGCTGAGCGAAGGCAAGACCGCCAAATGGCGCGGGCGCACCATCGGCGTGGTCTTTCAGTTTTTCCAACTCTTGCCCACGTTGACCGTGCTGGAAAACGTGATGCTGCCCATGGACTTCTGCAACATGTACGACAAAGGCGAGCGTCGCGGGCGGGCCATCCATCTGCTGGAGCAGGTGGATATGGCAGACCAGATCGACAAGCTGCCGACGGCCATCTCCGGTGGTCAACAACAGCGCGTGGCCATCGCCCGTGCGCTGGCCAATGACCCGCCGCTGATCGTGGCCGACGAGCCAACTGGCAACCTGGACTCGCGCACCGCGGACGCCGTCTTCGACCTCTTCGAGTCGCTGGTGTCCGATGGCAAGACGATCTTGATGGTCACCCACGATGACGATCTGGCCCATCGGGTCACGCGCACCGTCACCATTGCCGACGGCGAGATCGTCGGCGACGACCGACGACAGCCGCCGCGGCGGCTCAGTCAGCGCCGCTTCTATCGCAGGTGCAGAATGTCGGCGCAGCAGGCGCGCGCTCTGGTCAGAATGGCGCGCAGCCCAACACTATTTCATCTAGCGAGGGATTGGCCCATGCTTAAGCCAGCGATCGGTCCGCGCTGGAAGAAGGTTTTCCGTGAGATCTGGGTCAATCGCACGCGTACCCTGCTCGTGGTCTCTTCGATGGCGGTGGGCATCTTTGCCGTGGGCACGGTGCAACAGTTGCGCTCTGTGCTGCTCAGCGAGATGCAGGCCGTCTACGATGCCAGTGCGGCCGGCCAGGCGACGGTCTTTGCCGAGGGAATGGACGAGGAGATGATCGAGGTCATTCGGCGTATGCCCGACGTGGCCGATGCCGAAGGACGCAGCACGGTGATCGTCAACGTGGCAACCGGGCCAGAGACCTGGGAGTCTTTGACCGTCACCGGCGTGGAAGATTTCGAGACCAACCGCATCAACCGCATCACGCCGGTCTTTGCGCTGGACAGCGGCCAGGATGTGGGCGCCGAGCAATTTGCCTGGCCCGACCGTGACCAGATCGTGCTCGAACGAGGCTCCTTTTCGACCGACGACGCACTGCCCCCGGACCTGCGCGTGGGCGATGCATTGACCGTGGAAACACAGGATGGCAAAGTGCGCGAGGTCAGCCTGACCGGGCTGGTCTACGACCGAACGGCTTCCCGGCGCTCTTCACCGGCACAGGCAGCGGCTATGCCGACTTTGAAACCATCGAACGACTGGGCGGCTCCACGGACTACACCCAGGTCGTGATCCGCGTCAACGGCACGCAAGAGCAACAGCTCGACCAGGCCTATATCAACACGATCGCCAACGACGTGGCGGACAAGATCGAGAGGAGTGGGCGCGTTGTGCAGCGTGTCAATGTGCCCACTCCCGGCAAGTTGCCGCTCCAGGATCTCTTCGACGCCATCTCGCTTCTGTTGACCCCGCTGGGCCTGCTGGCGCTGGCGTTGAGCAGTTTCTTGGTCATCAACACCATCTCGGCCATGATGGCCCAACAGGTGCGGCAGATCGGCATCATGAAGTCTATCGGCGGGGATCGTCGCCAGATCGCAACCATGTACCTGAGCGCGGTCGCGGTCTACAGTCTGTTGGCGTTGTTCATCGCTGTGCCGCTGACAGTGGTGGTGGTGGGCGGTATCGCCCAGTTTCTGGGCGCGTTTTATCAACGTTTACCTTTCCCGCGATCTCACTGCCGGCCGATGTCCTGGCAGTCCAGATTGTCGTCGGCATTTTGGTGCCGCTGCTGGCCGCGCTCTATCCCATCCGCAAGGGGACAAGCGTCACGGTGCGCGAGGCAATCTCGGACTTTGGCATCGGCGCCGGGCAGGTGAGCACCGATTTCTTTGGACGCATGTTGAACAAAATCCGCGGCCTCTCGCGGCCAATGCAGCTTTCCTTGCGCAACACCTTTCGTCGACGGGCGCGCCTGGTGCTGACGCTGATCACGCTGATTCTGGGCGGTATGCTCTTTATGACCGTGGGCAGTGTGCGCATCTCTCTGGACAACCTGATCGAGGAGGCGCTGCAATACAACCAGTTTGACATCCAGATCGAGTTCGAGCGCCCCTACCGCTCGGCGCAGATCGAGCAGATCGTCAACAGCGTGCCGGGCATCGTCGCGGTCGAGACGTGGGGCGGTGGGCAGGCCACACGCATCCGCGAGGATGGCAGCGAGGGCGACCACATCACCATCTCCGCGCCGCTGGCCGAAAGCGGCATGGTCCAGCCGACGCTGATCTCGGGTCGCTGGCTATTGTCCGACGACGAGAACGCGATCGTGATCAGCCAGAAGGTGCTGGCCAATGAACCGGACATCGTGGTCGGCGACGAGCTGACCCTGGAGATCGACGGCAAGGAAGGCAAATGGACCGTGGTTGGGATTGCCCAGGTGTTGGGTGGCCCGCCAAACGTGACGCCCGCCTACATCAACTATCCCTACTTCGCCCGCTTCACCGGCAGCGTCGGCCAAGCGGCCAGCGTGCAGATCCAGACCGAGAAGGAAGGTTCGATCTACATTGCCGAGAAGGTGACCGAGCTGGAAGAGACGCTGGACGCCGCAGGCATGCGCGTTGCCTCGACCTTCACCATCGAACAGCTACGCGCCTTCACCGGCGGCTTCTTCGACATCATCGTCTACCTGCTGTTGATCATGGGCGTGCTGATCGCGGCGGTGGGCGCGCTGGGGTTGATGGGCACCATGAGCACCAACGTCCTGGAGCGGACGCGCGAGATCGGTGTGATGCGCGCCATCGGCGCATCGGATGGTTCGATCCTGCGCATCGTGATCGTGGAGGGCATCATCATCGGCATGATCAGCTGGGCCTTTGGCGCGATGCTGGCCTTTCCCACCGGGCTGGCGCTCAGCAGCGTCGTGGGGACAGTACTCTTCCAGACGCCGCTGCCCTACACCTTTGCGGCCAACGGCGTCTTCACCTGGTTGGGCATTGTGGCATTGTTGGCCGCGATCGCCAGCTTCCTGCCGGCGTGGAATGCGTCTCGGTTGA
>JAAUPU010000362.1 GCA_012032975.1 Caldilineaceae bacterium
GCCTGACGCGGCACAGACGGGCATCGAATATCCTGTCTACCCGGGCGCCACCCTGGTCGGCGGTTTTGGCGGTGTGGCCAACTATCAGTTGCCGCAAGCGCCATCGACGCCCAGCAGGTCGCGCCCAAGGATTTCTATCTCCAGGAATTCGCCAACCTTGGCTATTCGGTCGGTCAGGAACTTGACATGGGTCCGACCGTCAGCGTGACTTTCCAGAATGCGGAAGGCGCGTCGATTCAGTTGATGATCGTGGCAGAGGGCGACAATACCAACGTGACCATCATGGCCGTCCCCTGATCCAGGCTGTCCAAAGATTGCGCGAATCCGCCATTCTTGCGCGATCTGCGCATAGGTTGAACTCGACAATGCCCGCCTAGCCTGCGCAGTAATCGACCGATTGAACCCAGCCGAGATCCGCGCAGCATCCAGAATCGTCAAAGGGAGCGTCCAGTTGGACGCTCTCTTTTGCCTTCATGCCGCGCACCTTGTCAGGAATTCTCCCCGAAGATCGTCCAACTTTTCCCGATACCCTCTCTTCGACCCTTCTGCTATCCTCTGCTCAGGTCGTCTGAACGCTTTGCGACGACGGGGCCGTCTGAATGGAGGCGCATCGTGGAAATCCGCGTTTTGTTTGCCACACCCGATGAAAACACCGAAATCCTGCTCTATTCGCTGATCGCATCGGCCCGGCAACTGGTCTGCTTTGACCTGGCTGTGGCCGATGTCGCCGAACAAGATGAGATGTTGGCCGCAGTGGACGACCACACCGCGGACGTGGTGCTGCTCGATTGGTCCATGGCCGGAGACGGCACACCCGACCTGGTCAGCGAAATCTTGGTCCACAACCCCAAGATGCGCGTCGTCGTGTTGCTCCCGTTGATCTATCGCCAATACCGCGACCGGGTCTGGCAGGCCGGCGCATGCAACAGCATCCCCAAAGAGCACATGGAGCAAGAGTGGTTCTCCAGCATTCTCTGCGTCATGCACCGCGCCATGGAGCGCGAGGCACGGTTGATTCGCGAATATGAAACTCGCCTCACCGCGGAAAGATGCCAGCTTGACCGTGGGTGAACGAGAAAGACGAGCCTGGAGATTGGATACCGGTTCACACCGACAACCAATCGCCAATCGGCAATCTCAAATCTCCCAGCCGCCAATCTCCAAATCATTTCTGATCCATCCCGACTTCCACGGGTGCGAGGTACACGAAATGGCAAAAGTCGAACTCCAGATCACCCGACGCAGATTCATGCAGGCCGCGCTCGCCAGCGGCGGTGGACTCGCTTTGGCTGGCGCTGGCGCTGGCCATGCGCTGGCAGCGGAGCCGGCGCACGTGAACCTTGACCCGACCTGGTTCCGCGAGGGCCAAATCGAGACCAGCTACAGCTGCTGCTCCATGTGCCCCTGGCATTGTGGCATCGTCGTGCAGAGCGTCAACGGCCGCGTCCACAAGATCGACGGCAACCCGGCGGACCCCAAGAGCCGCGGCTTGCTCTGCGGCCGCGGACAGGGCGGCGTCAGCTTTCTGTACGACCCAGACCGGCTACAGGCGCCCATGATCCGCACGGGTCAACGAGGTGAAGGAAAATTCCAGGAAGTCGCCTGGGAAGAGGCGCTCGATTTGGCCGCGGAAAAGTTGAACGCCATCGCCGCCGAGTATGGGCCGGAATCGGTGGCCATCTTCGGCCACACCGCCGGCGACTTCTGGTTCACCGAATATTTCGCCGGCGCCTGGGGCACACCCAACGCGGCCAAGCCTTCCTCCTCGCTCTGCACCAGCCCGCGCGAGGAAGCCGCCAAGCTGACCTATGGCTCTGGCGTCGGTGGCCACGAACCCATCGACTGGCCGGGGCTGCGCTGTTTGACCCTCATCGGCAGCCACATCGGCGAGGATGCCCGCAACACGGTCATGCAGGATTTCGCCGCGGCCCAGGCCAATGGCTGCAAGGTCATCGTGGTGGATCCCCGTTTCTCCAGCGTGGCGGCCAAGGCGGACCACTGGCTGCCCATCAAACCAGGCACGGACACCGCGCTGTTGTTGGCTTGGATGCATGTGCTGATCGCCGAACGGCGCTACGATGTGGAGTACGTCGCCCAGTGGACCGAGGGCTTCGACAAGCTCTCCAGCCATGTGCAGCCCTTCACCCCTGAATGGGCCGCCGAGATCACCGACCTGCCTGCCGAACGCATCGTCGAGACGGCGCGGCTGATGGCCGACAACCTGCCCCAGGCTGCCATCATGCCGGGGCGTCATGTCACCTGGTATGGCAACGACACCCAGCGTATGCGCGGCGTCTACATGATCAATGCGCTGCTGGGCGCCTATGGCCGTGAGGGTGGCATCTACTTCAGCAAGATCCCCTACATCGAGGCCTATCCCCACCCGCCCTTTGCCGTGGCTGGCAGCGCAGGCGGTTGCTCCGCCGACCCTGGCGAAGAGACCGCCACCTTGCCCGAAGGCCCCAGCGGCAAGAGCCGCGCCGATGGCGCACGCGACACCTTTCTGCGCGGGGCCACCGCGATGCAGGAGCTGATCGAGCCAATGATCAGCGGCAAGCCCTACCCGATCAAGGCGCTGGTCGTCTATGGCGTCAATCTGCTGCATTCGGTGCCCAACGCCGAGCGCACGCTGGAAGCGCTCAAGAAACTGGACTTTGTGCTGGTCATCGACGTGCTGCCGCAGGAGCATGTGGCCTGGGCAGATGTGGTGCTGCCCGATGCCACCTCGCTGGAGCGTTACGACGACCTCTGGGTGGTGGGCCACAAGACGCCCTACATCGCGCTGCGCGAGCCTGCCGTCGAACCGCTCTACGAGACCAAACCGGCCTGGTGGATCGCGCGCGAGTTGGGGCTGCGCACTGGCCTGGAAGCCTATTTCCAGTGGGCGGATATCGAGGAATATCTGAACACCCGGCTGATGTCGATCGGCTCCAGCCTCGAAAAGCTGCGCGACGAGAAGGGCGTTATCATCCAGAAGGGCAAGCCCTATTTTGAAGACTTTGGCAGCGCATCGCCCTTCCCCACGCCATCCGGCAAGATCGAGTTTTATTCGGAAGAATTGGCGCTGGCCGGCTTTGACCCGATGCCCGTCTATGAGGCGGTGGAAGCCCCGCCGGACGGCTACTTTCGGCTGCTCTACGGACGCCACCCGGTCCACACCTTCGCCAAGACCCAGAACACGCCGCTGCTCCACGAGCTCAACAGCGAGAACGATCTTTGGGTCAACGAAGACGCAGCGACCGCGCTGGGCATCCGGCAGGGGGATTCTGTCTGGCTGGAAAATGACAGCGGCGTGCGCAGCGGTCCCATCAAGGTGAAGGCCACCCAGCGCATCCGCCCCGACGCGGTCTTTATGTCCCACGGCTTTGGCCAGAATGCGCCCGGCCTTTCCAACGCCAACGGCAAGGGCGCCAGCGATGCCAAGCTGATCAGCCGCTATGCGCTGGACCCCATCAGCGGCGGCGCGGGCATGCGCGTCAATTTTGTCCGCATCTTGAAGGAGGCGTGACGTGACCACCAACGCATTTCTGCTCGACATCGCCCGCTGTATCGGCTGTGAAGCGTGTGTGGCCGCCTGCAAGAGCGGCAACGAATTGCCGACCGGCGCCCAGTATATCCACCTCGAAGAGCAGACGCCGCGGCCTGTTTCCCAACTTGCAGGGCGGCTTCAAAAACCACCGCTGCTACCATTGCGCCGACGCAGCCTGTGTGGCCGTCTGCCCGACCGGTGCGCTCTACAAAGAGGATGGGCTGACCCGGCTCAACCGGGCGGTGTGTAGCGGTTGCACCTATTGTGTGGACGCCTGTCCCTTTGGCGTGCCGCAGATCTTCGACGATCGCTCCAGCAAGTGCGATGCGTGCGCGGCTGTGGTCAAGGCGGGCGGGCAGCCCTGGTGTGTCAAGACCTGCCCCAGCCATGCGCTGGTCTACGGTGACCGTGCCGAGATTTTGGCAG
Organism: Caldilineaceae bacterium; assembly: GCA_012032975.1. The sequence continues at coordinate 3,956 of JAAUPU010000362.1, forward strand.
AAGCCCACGCTCGCGTCGGGAAGATCAAGGGACGCTATCCAAATGCGCGTGTCTATGGCGAGACCGAAGCCGGCGGGCTGGGTGTGGTGATGGTGCTGCCCGACGATCCAGAAACCCTGGACTTGCCTGCCAACCCGACGATTCCAACACCCATGAAGCTCTGGCAGAAAGTCGTCCAGCCGGCCAGCATGGGTCTCACCGGGCTAAGCATCCTGGTCACCGGACTGGCCGCGGTCATCGCCCGCCGCAACCACATGCGCGAATTGCAGCAGGTGCATGAGGAGCAAATGGTCGCCAGTGCGCCAGACGATCAGGAACGCACGGATGCGTAATCCGTGAAACGCGCTACCAGTACACGCATCACGTGCAACGCACCACTACCTGACCAATTTTGAGGAGAGAGATCATGGCAACCCAGACCATCGATTCCAAAGGCCACGAAGGCCAGCTTCTGCGCTACACGTTTGGGCCGCGCATCATCCATGCTGTACTCGCCTCGTCGTTCCTGATCCTGTTGATCACCGGGTTGATCATCTTCTGGCCGCCGCTTTCCCAGTACGCGGCTGGCGGTGCATCCCGGCTGCTCCATCGCATCGGCGCGCTGATGTTTATCGCCGTGCCACTGCTCTACATTCTTCTTGACCGGCCCGCGGCCAAAGAGTTGCTCTGGGATTCATTCCACTATGACCGGGACGATCTGCGCTGGTTGCTGCGGATACCCCGCTATTTCATGGGCCACGCAGTCGAGATGCCGCCTCAAGGAC
>JAAUPU010000363.1 GCA_012032975.1 Caldilineaceae bacterium
CGGGCCGGTGCAAGAGCCGTTTCTCCACCGGCGTATGGTACAGGCTCTGACGAAACTACATGCAAGCGACATTGACACTGTCAGTGGCCAGCTCGGCTACCACTCTGAGCATGCGAGAGAGCTTTCAGAAGCAGTGACCTACTACCGCCGGGCGGCGAACAGGTCCGTGCAGCTATACGCGTACGACAGCGCCCTGGAATATACAGACAGGATTCTGGCTCTTCTCCAAAAGCTACCTTCTACGGCGGACCGCATCAAACAACAGATTGACGCCTGGTTCAATAGAGCAGATATTCTGATTGTCACAGAAGGCTGGACGTATGCAGAGAGGAGACATGCGCTCGAGCAGGCCCGTCGCCTGGCAGAACAGGCCGATGCGGACGTGCAGTTGTTTCACATTCTGATGAGTCTACACGGCTACTACGAGAATGCAGGCATGCAGCAAGCCAATTATCAGGTCTGCGAGGAAGGCATCGCCCTGGCGGAGAGACTCCAGGATCAAGCGCTCTTGAGCCGTGCCTATTGCAGCATGGGAGATTGCCACATTCAGGGCGGCGCCTACCTGGCCAGCTTGGATTGCTTCAGGAAGGCAGAACGGTCACGTGAGGGACTTTGGCTAGGGCGCAGAGCATACTGCATGATTGTGGAGACGCTCTGGGCATGTGGTTATCCAGATCAGGCCAGTGCCATGGCCAATGAAATTCTGCGGACGGTAGACGCGCAGACAGATCCATTTGATCAGATACACGCGCGCGAGTTTAGCTCGTACGTGTATCAAAGAATGGGCGACCTAGAAGCAATGATGCGAACCAGATCAGAAATGGTCGAACTTAGCGCACGATATGGATTTCCAGATTATGTCTTGGTTTCCCAATTCATGTTGGGCTGGGCAATGGCCATGACGCGTGAAGAGGCCGGGCTGTACCAGATGTATACCGCGCTGAACGACCTGGGGAGCGACGACATGTTCAGCCTCCCCTATTTCTTGACTCTCTATGCCGAGGCCCAAGGCAAATTTGGGCAGGTTGAGCAAGCGCTGGATACACTTGCACGTGCCGAGGACGTCATTGCGCAGACCGAGATTCACGCCTGGGACGCCGAAGTGCTGCGCCTGACCGGCGATCTTCGGCTCCAGCTGGGCCGAGCCGATTCAGACGCTGAGTCCTGCTATCGTCTGGCTATGGACATTTCTCGGCAGCAAGGCGCAAGATCATTGGAACTGCGCGCGGCCACCAGCATGGCACGCCTTTGGCAACGACAGGGCCGCCATCGAGAAGCCCACGCCCTCCTCTCCGAGATCTACGACTGGTTCACCGAAGGCTTCGACACCCCGACCTGCAGGCCGCCCGCGCTCTGCTGGCTGAACTCGACTCCGATCTCTCCTGATCTTCCGTCAAATCCATCGCTACACGATCCCTGATTCCGGGAATCGACCATAGCTTCCGCGCCGTTGAGGCGGGTTTTGGTCGATTCCCGGAATCCACGCGCATGGATCGCTTTCGTAACGCGCGCTCTGCTATCTGTTGAGCCGGTGTGAACAGGGATTCGGCGAGAAGCACGCGCGGGAGGCGATCATCATGGCGGCCAAGAGGGCAGAGATCGAGTGGACAGTCTGCGCAGACGACAACGAGTGGCGCGACTGCGTAGACTCGGCGCAGTCGACCGACCCGGCCGGCAGTGCATGGGGCCGGCGCATTTCACGGCGCGCCCAACTTCTCTCGCTCTGCCTGCTCTGTTGTGCGCTCTCGTTGGCCGCAGCCAGCAACACGCTGCGGGCAGGACCTCGCGTCGCAGCCGCGCAGGCGCATACGCTCCGATTCGCCGAAGCCGAAGGGTATCGGACCGCTTCGGCCACGGCTGGCGCAGAGTCGTCCTGGAGCGATGCCGGCGTGGATCCGCTCTCGCCGGACGCATGGCGCGGCTGGCTTCCCCGTGAAGAGCGCTTTCTGGGCTTTCTGACGGGCCAGGAGGCCGCGCAGCTCAACTTCGAGCCGCGCCTCGTGCAGATACACGGCGATCTGGCCGCGGTGGACCTGGTCGCGAGCGATGGCCCTGGGCAGGTCTACCACCAGACGCGCTTCTACCGCCGCTACCCGGAAGGATGGCTGCGCACCGCGCCGGTCAACGCGCTCTGGGGCGACCCGATGGCTCTGGAGACCGACCATCTACGCGTCCACTTCCGCGCGCGTGATCGACGCGCGGTCGAAGCTGTTCTGGAGAGAGTGGACCGGAATTATACCGAGATGCGGGAGTTCGTCGGGTTGCCGCCGGACCCCGCAGGCGGGGCGAAAGCCATCATGGAAGTGTCTGTCGAGGAGATGCCGATCTTCAGACAGGCGCCCTACACGCAGAGAGTGATCGTCCCCGACCGCATCCGTGTCCCGTCGCCGGCGTTACTCGCGCGACCGGAGACTATCTCGGCTGGCGAGGTCCTGCACCAGTCGCTCGTGCTGAACCTGGGCGAGCAACTCTTGTTGGAACATCGCGCCCTGCACCCGGAGGCGAACCACCATCTCCAGTTGCTGCTGTTCAACCTGCTGCGTTTGAGACTGATCTGGGAGACCGACGGGTTGTTGGCCGCCGGCAGCGACGGGCTGCGCCAGGCCGTATTGACCGGCGGGAAGGACAATGCTGAGAACTCATATGTGATGAATCCAGGATACGCTACGGATCTGTGCATAGGTCACAGCGTCCTGGCTATGCTGCCTGAAATGCTGGGCCTACCGGTCACATGCGGCGGGGCTGGCCCTGCCGTTCTACTTCCGCTGCCTGCTCTGAATTGGCGAGAATCCCTCTACGATCGGGATTATACGATTTTTCAGACTTCGAGTGGCGCCCAGGCAATACAGCCGTTCTGGCGATGCTTCTCGATTCCGTCCAGTACATCCACGGCGATGCGACGTACGCGAGCTTTGTAGCCGAGTTCGCCTATCATCCGAACATAGATGCCGTCGCACGCGCTGCGCTCGGTCTGTCTGCGGACGAGTTCGAAGAAGGTTGGCGACGTTATGTGGAATCGAAGTGGCTCGGCTCTCGTGGAAATTAGCGATTAATATTCTGCGTTGCTTTCTAGCCCATGACGACGTAGAGCGTCTGGGTGGACATAGGTCAAACACGGACTTATGCCCACCCAGCTTCCCACAACTCCAGAAAGCGCCGCGGCTCAACGATGCTCATATCTTCTACCGCTTCGAGATGCAGCAGATCCGTGTCCCCTGTGACCAGATAATCGACCTCGTAGAAGAGTCCATAGGCCACCAGGTAATCATCGTCTGGATCGGCGGTGAAGCTTGCGATGTCGTCCAGGGATTCCGGCACCAAGTCCGACTTCGCCAACACTTGGAGTAGCTCGTCAAGGGCAGCTTGTGATATGCGATCACGCAGATATGGTTTCTGTGTGATGGACTGGTTGACCTCGTCGATCAGTTGGGGAGGAACCAACAAGTCGATGTCTGGCTCAAAGCAGACACGCACGACTTGCGCGATCGTGCCCTGTCGGTCGGATGCCAGGAGATAGCTCACATAGATGTTGGCATCTAGCAATACCCTCATGCGGCTGAATCGGCCAGTTCCCGATCCTTGGCCAGCGTGCTCTGCACTACGCCCTCATCAAAACCGGCCAACCGGTAGGCCTCCTCGGCGCTCAGGGGTGGCCCCTGTCGCTGCACCTCGTCGCGAAGTCTGTCCAGAGCGGCCAGCACCTTGCGTCGTTTTTCGTGTTGGCGCATCTTCAGCAGTTCTTCGTAGTCGCTGTACGAGATCAGGGCCGCTACCGGTTCACCGTAGTGCTTGACGATGATCTCCTCATGCTCATCTCGTGTAGCGCGCAGGATGGTCCCGAAGTTCGACTGAGCCTCGGTGGAAGATACAGTTCTCGGCATATCCGCTTCCTCGATCGACTGTGAATATCAATGGCCTTGATGAACCTCACTCTGATCGCCGTATTCGGTGGGCGCACAACGCAGCAACCGGTGAGACATCCTGAATATAGACAGAATATTGGCTAACTTATTGGAGATAATAACACAGAATAGAACGATGAAGTAATCAGGTGACCACGAAAAGTCACAGTGCGTTGATGTCGTCGGTCCGAGGCGAAGGGCTGTTCTCGACACAGGGCATGCTCTAGCGACGAGGAACTGGTTCGACCGATTGGATGATGTCGATGTTCTTCCGCATCCAGTCGTTCACCAGGTTTTCCACGTCCTGGCCCGTACGTTCGGCCAGAGATCGCACAACTTCATCCACATCAGGGTCGAGGTAGATCGGAATTCTCAGCGTGGCATTAGGCCGGTAGAATCTGCCGCGCTCGGCGCCGCTGAAATCGTATTCTTCCCTCATCGTCTCTTGTATCCTCTTCTCCGCATAGTACCGCGCTTGGGGGTTGCATCTCCATTATCGGTTGAGGTGCGGCTGGCTGCAAACATGGCCTACCTTCCTGGAAGGGGTCAGCGCCACTCGCTTAACCCAACGATCCAGTGACCCCTTCCAGAAGGTAGTTGCCCCGAATCTGGCGGGACCCGTCATCACAGCAGCCGCACCGCCTCGCTCTGCCGGTTCAAGATGCGGTTTGCAACCGCATCTTGAACCGGCAGATGATAACGAAGCCATCTGGGTTGTCCCGCCAGGGATCGCTCAGGGATCGCTTTTGTAACGCCACTGTTGCTATGCTTCAGCAGACTGTCGACAGTGCTTTGACTAAACGTTTTTCGCAGATA
>JAAUPU010000364.1 GCA_012032975.1 Caldilineaceae bacterium
GAGCCACGTCAAATCGTCGTCCATGTCCGGACGCAATCGAGTCGCGATATTTTGGACAAGTTCCGCGTAGTCGCGCAGCACGTGTCCATATCCCGTATCCTCGTAGTCAATAACCCACGCGAAGTGCTTATTGTCCAACAGAAGATTTTCGCCGTGCAAATCTCCATGCACGATCGCCTCGAACACATTGTCAAATGATGAAAGATCATTGTGGCCAGAAAGCCATCGCAACGGGTCTGGTAGAGTGGGAGAAATGGGCTTCGAAGCGGAAAACGTAGCGGGTCTATTCTTAAACTCACCCAGTCTTTGGGTGAGTTTCCCGTTCCAATTCTGATCGTACAATTGGAATAGTGAGCCGGAAAAGGGTCTTGATCTCCCTTGGTTTCGCTTCCAGATAGTTCCAAAAAAATCATGCAGGATGTCTATCAACACCTCGTCTTTGAACGCCTGAGCCGTAGGCTCGCCAAGCGGCTCGGTGTACAGATCGTCAAAGGTTAGGATGTCGTTGCCCGTAAAGCCAATTAGTTTGAAGACGTGCCCGCCAACTGTCCAAAGATTCTGCCTCGCGTCCATCACAGCGAAACGATTGCCGTCAACCTGTCCATTGATGTAATTGTCGTAGTTGCTTTGCTCGCGTTCAGCCTTCAGCCGGGTGAGCAACTTGACAATCACCGCGGTTTTGTCATCTTCACGAGCCAGAAAGACAAGCGCATCATGACGCACCGCCGGCCGCCGAGCTGTGTCTGGAGACCTGGCTACTCGATTGAGTTCTTCTAGAACGACCCGGTTTGCCCTGGGAAAAAGTCGTGCAATGACATGTTCCACTTCGTCTTCGCACGCCGAGTCTGTGACGCCCCGATCTCCGTTTAACAGGGCAGTGGCGCGCTTGGCCGACCACCCGTTCGGCCATTCGATATGCACCAACGGAGACCAATCCTGTTGCACTGCCTTTTGCAGGGCACTGCGCACGGCCTTTGGCCCATCCCTCTTGGCCACCACATCGATTGCACCTTCCTGCAACGCAGCGCGCGTCGATTCATAATCGGCATATCCAGTCGCTATTATCGTGCTTGTCGGCTTTAGCTGCGTGATCAGATCGACCCCGCTCATGTCCGAGGCGTTATAGTCATCTCGTAGGCGCTTGTCCACAAGGGCTAGATGACAACAACAGGAGTGAGCTATATCCACGGCGCGACGGATCAATGCGTCGCCGCTTCCCCCGACAACAATTGGTTCAAAGCCCCAACGTAGCACATTGTCGGCGTGGACTTGCCGAGTCGTCGGGCGATTGTCTACAACCAACACACGTAGGCGACGAACAGAGGTGAACTCAGTCTGTGGCTGATTCATCATGCGTCTCCAAATCAGTAGTGGGGGCCGAAGGCTGAAGCGGCAGTCTTATGACGAAGGTCGCGCCCGCCTCCGACGAGAAAGGCAATACGCGAATGGCGCCGCCAATGGTCTTGACCAGGAAATGAACTAGCAACAGACCGAGACCACCGCTCCCGTTGGGTTTGAGAGAAAGACGGCGGCGAAAAATCTGTTGTCTCAGATGGGTGAGGATGCCGGGACCGCTGTCGGAGATGTAGATTTCGACCTGACCGCGATCCAGGAATGCTAGGGTCTTGACTCGGATAATTTTTGGACTTTCCTGGGATGTCATGGCCTGGCTGGCATTTCGCACCAAATGACGCAAGATACGTTCGATTGCCAGCGGATAGTTCGTGATCTCCAAGCCCTCACAATAAAGATCGAAGACGGTCAAAATGTCCTCATCGATCTCTGTGACGAGATTTGACACAACCGTACGCAGAAGGCTATCGATCAAAAAAAGATTCTGGATGCTGGGACTCAGGCGGCGTAGCGGTGACCAGTCTCTCGGCGCTCTCGTCAATGATGGCTAGATAACTTTCGACCTTGTCGGGTGGGCTGCCGTCGAACCAGTCGCGGAGAGCCTCGACGATGCTCCGAATATGATAGATCTCCTGTTCGATATCGTGGGCGATCTCTGTGCCCCATGCAGTCGCCGCGGCGACCGTATAGTTGACCACCATATCATCCCGCTCTATGGCTCGCTCAATGGCAAAGCGTATCTGTTTGGCGAGCAACGAAGCAGTCTGAACATCGTTGTCGTCAAAGGCATGTTGTTGGGTACTCTCCAGCACAAAGACACCGATCAGCCCCTTCTCCTCGCTCCACAAGCTGATGGCGAGTTCCGACTGGGTATCGGGTCGGATGTTCATATAGTCAGCGTTCTCCTTCACACTGCCCTCGTTGATAAACGCCTTCCTGCGTGTTTCCATCGCCCGACGGCTGACCGAAGCGACAATGGACGTTCCGTTGATAGGTACGCTCGTTATCGTCGGATCATCGGGGTTTTCTGGGAAGTAGAAAGGCAGAGAGGAGGGGGTAAAGACAAGACTGTGCTCGTCCTCGTCATAGCGTAGGACGGCGGCGGTGGTATTGGGGAAGAGATCCGCTTGTTGGAGCCTTGCAAGCACATTTGCAATGGCCCTATCCTGATCCAAATTTGCGCCGATTGTGCTCGTCACATCCAAGGCTAGCTCGAAACGCTCTCTCTCTCGCTGGCTTGTAGAAAGCAGCAGGGCGTCCTGGATGCTGGCGGCGACTACCTCTGCCAAAATGGGATAGAGTCGTTTTTCTTCGTCGGTAAAAATGTGTGGCTGTCGATAACTAAAGAACATCACACCTACGGCTTTGCCTTGAACACGAAGGGGAAAGACTGCCGTAGAACGGATCCCTTCTGTTTCAACGAATTTCTTGCTGACGAAACGCCCGTTCTGATTGACCTCGGTTTCCCAGATAGGATCTTGAAGCGTCATTGCATAGCGCACCATCCCTTCTGGCCGTGGTCTGTCGGCCAATAGCGCCGCCTCATTTCGCACCCCAAAGTAGGAATCGGCCAGATCCAACACACCGCTTTGCGGATCCTTGTACCAAATGGTCAGTGTGGACAGATTGGGCACGGCCGTGTCGAATGCCGTCTGCGATCTGTCGCAGTGTGGTCGGCAAGTCGGATGGAGCGGTGATCGCCTGAGCGGCATCTAGAACGGTGCGTAGATTCCGTTGACGCCGTACATTTCCAAGCGCCATCGCCGCGACATGGGCAAATCGTTGTGCCATCTCTTCATGTCGTCGCGTAAAAGCAGCCAACAGGGGAGATTCGACGTTGAGGACGCCGACCACCTCCCCATCCACGAGGATCGGCACATCCAGCTCAGACCGAGTCATTCGGTCGCGCGGGCTGTACGCAGCATCCTGGCTGACATCGGCGACATTTTGAAGCTGGCCGCTTCGCATGACTCTGCCACTGATGCCAACACTTTCGTTGCCTTGGCTCACGTGTTCATCTAGTTTGCTTCCAGCTCCATAGATGAAACGATGCACCTCTACCGGCTCGTCATCCAACGTAGGGCGCTGCCATTCCTTCAGCCGGATGCAAGTGGTAACAGGCAGCGGGGCAAATAAGGTAGGCACTGCATCCAACAAAAGTTCAATAATATGACGCTCATTGCTGTCGGCAACCAACGATCCCTCGAGCACTTCGCCCAGCCGTTGCAATTCCTTCTCGCGAGCGTCCTGGGCATTGCGCATATAAGCCTGGTTGATGAAGACCGCGGCCAGATCTGCCAGCTTTTGGGCCGCGCGTTCATGCTGCTTTGTAAAATTCTGCGGTGTCCGATAGTCCAGATAGAGCACGCCAAGTTTCGTGCGGTGGACCGGGTGATGGATGTGAACAGAGATGACAGCCCTTATTCCCTCGCTTTGAAGATAGGGGTGTTGCTTCAACTGTTTGCCGTGATAGACCAGATTGCTCTGTGCGACGTTGGGAATCATCTCGATTGTAGCGCCATGTTTTAGCAAATAGGCTGTGAGTCCCTCTTTTCTAGGTGGCTGTGCTCTCGGAAATCTTGCATCTTCTCCCGCTTGTCCCATGTTTTCGTTGTCAAACTCAAGCTGAACAGTGTCGGGCTTCAACGGATAGATCAGGACGCGATCGGCATACGTATAGAGTCGGGCGACTGCGGAGATCTGATCGAGCTTCTGCTTCAATCCACGCTTGCTAGGCCTGAATGTCTCATAGATCAGGTCGATCAGCTTCTCCTGATCCGCCCGCTGATAGAGGTTCTCGCAGACGACGGCAACCTGATTGGTCATCGCATCCAGGTGTGGCAATAGGTCATGTTGGCTAGGCCCCTCATGAAATCTGCTATCCACAACCATCACGCCGATCGTACGGTTGACCGATTTGAGAGGGACAAGGTCATACTCTGCTATCCCAAACTGTTCGACAAACGGGGCGGGCATTCTTGCTTCAACGTCCTCTGCCTTGACCTTGATCGGTTGGCCCGAATCGAGTACATATCGGAAGGCATCATCGCCGCCAACAGCAAACAGCCGCCCAATCACCGCCTGACCCAAGGGGGTGGTTGGCGCATTGCCTTGTTGGATGGTCCTGAGGCAGGCCTCAAAGGATTCACCATGTATCATGCCTGCGCGATAGTGCCTTTCAGTCTGTTGCCGATCCATGAATCCAATCCCGTCCGCACCGCGCAACAGAGCGCCGCCCTCCTCGGCCAGAAACAACATAGCCCGATCAAATGCAAAGCCGTATGGCGCCGTGGCCAACGCACAGGTGGCTTTCCACAGCCTGGCCAGTTTTTTGGTCGCTCCGCCCGGATGGATCTGGCGCGCC
>JAAUPU010000365.1 GCA_012032975.1 Caldilineaceae bacterium
TGCAGAGCACCACATCCACGTCGATGGGCAGGTGATAGCCGTGATCCTCATAGGTAGCGACGGGCAACACCGCGACTCGTCCAGCATCGACTGCGGCTTTGCACTCCGGCCAGGTCATTTCGGCATAGCGATATTTCATGGTCTGCTCCTGAGCATTGGTGGCTATTCAGATGGCACGCTGCGGCGGTGCCAGTCCTCGGCATAGAGGTTGAAGTGCAGGTCGCGCTGGGGATGGGCTGCGATCACCTCTTCGTTCAAGGTCAGCCCCAAGCCAGGCTTGTCTGGCAGCGCGAAGTAGCCATCCACCACTTCGGGCAGACCGGTGGCCGCCTCCTTGACAAAGGCTTCGCCGAAATCATTGAAGTATTCCTGGATCTTGAAGTTGGTGGTGCAGGCGGCCAGATGCAGTGCGGCCGCGGTGGAGGCAGGTCCACCGACGTTGTGGGGTGCGATCAGCACAAAGTGGGTGTTGGCCCACGCGGCCAGCTTCTTGGTGTTGAGGATACCGCCATAGTGGGTGATGTCCGGCTGGATGATGTCGGCAGCCTGCAACTCGAATAGCTCGCGAAATTCGTAGGGCGTGTGCAGTCGCTCGCCAGTTGCCACGGGGATGCCCAGCGGCGCAATCGCATCGACCGCCTTCTTGAGCGCGGCGGTGTTGTCCGGCGGCACCGGCTCTTCCAACCAGCTGGGTTTGAACCGTTCCAACTCGCGGGCAAATTCGACCGCGGTCACTGGGTTGAAGCGGCCATGCATCTCGACGAAAATTTCGGTGAACGGGCCGACCGCATCGCGCACTGCCTCGACCAGGCCGATCACATGGATCTTCTGGGCGCGGTCCATCTCGTAGAAACCCGCGCCAAAGGGGTCAAACTTCAGCCCCAAGTAGCCGCGGTCCACCACCCGTTTGGCCGCGGCGTGGAACTCTTCCGGCGTGCGCTCGACAGTGTACCAGCCGTTGGCATAGGCCTTGATCTTGGGTCGCACCGCACCGCCCAGCAGCCGGTAGATTGGCTGACCCAGCGCCTGCCCAACGATGTCCCAGCACGCGGTCTCGATCAGCGCGATGCCGGTCATCACGATCTCGCCGACCCGCCCGAAATCTTCCAGGAACATACGGTTGACCAGCAGCTCGATGTTGAAGGGGTCTGCGCCCAACACATAGCGGGGCACGGCTTCTTTCAGATAGCCGACGACGGCCTCTGTGCGGTTGAGCGCGCGCACATCGGCGATGCCGGTCAGGCCTTCGTCGGTCTCGACCTTGACGAAGGTAATATTGCGCCACTCGGTGCCCATCGTCATGGGCGTGACCTTGCTGATCTTCATTGCTTCCTCCTGGTGCAGGTTGCGTTCCGGGTTACAGTGCGGAAATTGTGTTGACAGTGGTTCGATAAGCTCTTACCATAAGGACGAATAGAATCCGCCAGCCCGAGAGGTAAGCGCCATGCTCATCTTGCTCAAGTCCCTTTTTGTCATCCTCGTCACCTTTGCCACAATCTTGTTGGCCATGATTGTCGCCTCCTACATCGCAAGGGCGCGCAGCGGCATGGGGTGGGATCAGCTTTCGGATCTGCTGATTGGCTTTGGATCGGCTGATTGTCGGTTTGGTCGTCGGTTTTGCGTTGGCCGGCGCGCTCGATCAATCGGCTCTCGCGAAGGGTTCGCTGATCTCGCTGGTCGTCATTGCCCTTGAAGTTGCCTTCCTCTACGTCGCCAACGCTTCTGGTAGCTGGTAGACAACGCTCCCTCGACAGCGTGGTCGCCGACTGCTGGATGCTGGTCACTCCCGGTCAAACCTATCCTTGCAACAGCGACTGTCCGCCGTCGATCCACATTTCTGTGCCGGTGATGTGGCTGGAATGGTCGGAGGTCAGAAAGAGGATCAACTGCCCCACCTGTTCGATGGAGCCGCCTTTGCCGCGCGTCAATGGAATCTTGCCCTGTGGGTATTCAACCGATTCGCGAATCTGGTCCAGATTGCGCATATAGGTGTTGTCCCCGATCTCGGTCACGATCCAGCCGGGGCAGATGCAGTTGACCCGAATGCGGTGTTTGGCCAACTCCAGCGCGACCATCTTGGTGAATGCCACCTGTGCGGCCTTGGAGCAGGAATAGGCGGTGGCGCCCGTGTTGCTGAACATGCGCGTGCCGTTGACCGACGAGACCACGACCACCGAACCGCCCCGCTCTTTGAGATAGGGCACGGCGTATTTCACGGTCAAAAAGGTGCCCTTGAGGTTGATGTCCATCGTCTGGTCCCACTCGTCCGGCGTCAGTTCCTCGATGGAGGTCCAGACACCGTTGATCCCCGCGTTGGCCACCACGCTGTCGATGCGCCCCCAACGTTCGCCAACCTGGGCGACGGCGCGCTCCATCTGCTCCGGCTGAGAGACATCGGCCAACACGACCATGGCCTCGCCGCCTGCCGCGGCGATCTGGTCGGCCACCTCGCGCAGTTGGCCTTCGGTCCGACCAGCGCCGCGATCTTGGCGCCTTCGGCGGCCATCGCTAGCGCCGCGCCCTTGCCAATGCCCGACCCCGCACCGGTGATCAGGGCAACTTGCCCTTCGAGTTGCATCATTCGTTTCTCCTTCAGATTGTGTTTTAGAGGATTGAACAAGCTACGGCAGACAGCGCCATCATGCAATAGAAGTGGACGCCCGCCATCACCGATAGAAATCCCTGCGGTGCGCCACGCGCACGACGACGATGAGCAGCATCCTGTCTGTGACATCATACACAAGGCGAGTGTGTCCGCGCCGAATGGAGTAACCCAATCCGCCCTGCAAACGCTTACAGCCACTCGGTCGCGGTTCGATAGCCAGGTTGTCTATAGTTTCTACTGCCCAAGCTCGGATGTGTTGTGGGAGACGATCCAGATCCCTACGTGCCTGCGACGTGAGGTTGATCGTGTAGTTCGGGGGCATTGCTTCTATCCAACTCAGCTCTGACGGTTTGCCAATCCAGCAATTCGTCAGCGCCTGTCGCCTCAGCCAGTCTGGCCTCTGCCACCGCCAACGCGTCCTCCAGATCTTCCAACTGCTCCACGATTGAATTCCATTCCTGGGGGCTGACCAGAACCGCGGTTTCTCGACCCTGCCGGGTCAATACCACGGGCGCTGTAGATAGTTTATCCAGGATCTCCGACTGGTGAAAACGGAGATCTGAGATTGGGATGGTCTGCATTACGGCATTCATGATCACCTCGCATGTAACCATATATCGTACAAATTGCGCCATTTTATCGTGTATGTCGGTTACGTCAAACTTTTCTTGCCGAATCCTTGCATCGACCAATCAGGAAGAACCGGTCCGATCGTGTGGGGAATCATGCTCAACGGACGCGTACTGCACCGGTCCGAAACGCGCCGATCCGCTTGCATCCATAGGATGCCTGCACTATACTGTCATAAATGCAGGCACATTGTAAATAAAGGGGGAAAACTATGAAACAGCTGACCATCCGCGGTGTAAGCGATGAACTTCATCTCACAATCTCGCAAGAATCAAAACGGCTCAATATGAGTCTCAATCGCTATGTGTTGTCCCTTCTGGAAGAGGCCGCTGGAGTTGGAAATGGCGGCGGACAACAAGCAGAGTACCACGATCTTGATGAAATGGCAGGCACGTGGTCCCAGGAAGATGCCGACGAATTTGCCCGACATCTAGCAGCACAACGGACTATTGACGAGGGTTTGTGGCAGTGAACAGGCTGATTGTGGACACGTCTGCCTACTCCGCGCTGAAACAGGGCAAGGAGTCCGCAGTCGCTGCATTACAGCGCGCCAGTTCAATACTGATACCCACCGTTGTGTTGGGTGAGCTGTGGGCTGGGTTCGAGGTTGGCGCCCGCCGCGAAAGGAACCGCGCAGAGCTGGAACTGTTCTTGCGCAGTCCGCGGGTGAAGGTGGTTGCCATTACAGGAGAAACCGCAGAACGCTATGCCCTCATTTACGCACACTTGCGCAGCGCGCGCAGACCCATTCCAACCAACGATCTCTGGATCGCTGCTGCTGCAATGGAGCATGGCGCGGAACTGCTGACGGCTGATTCGCATTTCCTCCATGTCCCCCAGATCATGGTGAGATTCTTGCCCAGTGTCAATTGACCGAAGTGTCGGCGGCAACGTCTATGGCAATTGCCAGACCTCCGCAGCCGTTCCGCCCAGAATACGCTCGATCTCCTCGTCGTTGAGAAACGGCAACCCCTCACGGACAAACCGCAATTCGTCGGCCAGCGTCGGCCAGCCATGTTTGGCCCGATGGTGGCCTGGGTAGCCAGTGCCCCACATCATGCGCTGCGCGCCGAACGCAGCGTGCAGACGCCGGATGTCAGGATGTGCATCCGCGTAGGGAAACGGTTCATTCGAGCGCCCCGCCACGTCCGACAATTTCAGGTAGACATTGTCGAATCGCGCTAGATCGAGGATGGGGTTGGAACGCGGCCGCATCCGCCTGAAGCTCGGGGTAGCCCATGTGGTCGACGATCAGGGTCAGGTGCGGGTAGCGCCGCGCGATCGCCGCGACCTGGTCTGCGTCCCTGGCGCGGGTGTGGAACTGGATGACCGCGCCCAGCACGGCGATCTCCTCCCACATCGGCCCGTTCTGCTCGGTCAGCAGGATCTTCTCGTCTGGATAATACATCGGGTGAAAGCGAAAGCCGACCAGCCCGCGCTCCGCCATCCAGTAGCGCACCTGGCGCGCATTGTCGGGGTCT
>JAAUPU010000366.1 GCA_012032975.1 Caldilineaceae bacterium
AGTCCCACTCGTTTACGACGCCCTCGACCAGGACAGTCGGGTCGATGTCCTTGATGTGCATGGTCTTGATATGCGCTGCATAGTCACGGCAAAAGGCGACTACATCTGCGCCGGCCCAGGCCAGGTGACCCGTGTCCGGCCCCATAAAGACCAGATCGTGGTCCACCAGTGACCAAAGATGGTCGATCTCGTCGCGGGTCTCGATGACCGTGCCGACGTGGTTGTGAAAACAACTGCGCACCCCCTTGGCCAGCGTGATCTCGCCGACCTGGTTGAGGACGCGGGCAAAGTGGGCATACTCTGCGTCGGACATAGAATCCTCCGGCTGGACATGGCCGGCGATCTGCCTGCGCGTGAGGCCGCGACCCATCGTCTTGTCGAAACCACCTGCGGCCACGTACAGCTCCGAGACGCCAGCTTGCTGCGCAAAGGTGGCCTGGTCGAGGGCGCGGGCGAGGATATTTGCCTCTTGCTCTGGGTTCCAGAATTCCGCGCCCAGATATCCTGGCGCCGGTTTCAAACCGTGGGGCGGCGAAGAGGGCCAGCGTTTCATCGGTCGTGCGCCCATCGCGCGGACCTGACGGCGCACCGACGTAGCCCGCCGCTGCGATCTCGCTCAGCACCACTGCCTCCTCCACACCGCGCCAGGTGATCTGTCCGCAGCCGATCCATAGCTCTTTCATGGTGACTCTCTATCTCGTCTGTTGGTTGGGGATTGATAAGAGGATCCAAGCATACCACGTTCGGGCAGGGCATGTCGATGCCAGGGCGATACATTTAGCGCTCTGCTCGACTCTTACCCTCGATTCTGAGATCGGCCCCATCCTCCCCGTTGCGCTTGTGGCATCGTTGACGGCAATGCTACAATGCGCCAGAGTATGCCCGGTCGCACAACCCAGCGCGCGTCCCCAATACGATGGAGTGAGCCATGTCTGTTCTGGAAACTATCGTAGAACCCGCCATCCAGCCAACTGTCCAGCCAACTATCAGAGACGAGCGTGATCTGCGGTTGGAGCCACTCTACAAGATCCTGATCCACAACGACGACGTGACCCCTTTTGCCTACGTGATCCACACCCTCTGCAGCATCTTCCTGCTCTCCGAGGAGCTGGCCGACCATATCGCTTGGACCGCACACACCGATGGCGTGGCCGTCGTCTTGATCCGCGCGCGTCCAGAGGCCGAGAAGCTGGTCAAGGTCGCCCACGCCACCGCCCGCCTCGCCGGGTATCCATTGACCTTCAGTCTTGAGCCTGCGGAGTAGACAGCATGGATACATCTCTTCAAGCGGACGCCAATTCAGAGCAACCAGATTGGCTGCACGCCCACGCCCACGAATCGAACCCAACGCCGCCATCAGCCGACCCGACCCTCACGCTGCTCTTGCCGGGACAAGCGGCCGCCCGATTGACCGTCGCCGCGCTGCGCCTGCTTCCGGCTACGACTCTCGAAGATTGCTGGATCACCAGCACCGGTCATCCGGCCTCGGGTCCGTTTACCTTTGACGGCGTGACGCTGCACGACTTGATCAGGAGACACCTACCGACTGGACTGGACTGGCGCCATGCCGATGTGGTCAGCGCAGACGGATTTGGCAATCGGGTATTGGCGGAAGAGGCTGCGACCGACAGCGCTTCCCATCCGATCTTGCTCGCCTACCGGATCGACGGCAGGTCCATGACGCGCGCCGAGGGGCTGGTGCGGTTGATCGTCCCCAGCGAAACCGAAGACGCTCTGCGCCAGGTCAAATGGATCGCGGAGATTCGGGTCGAATAAGAACGTTCAAGAATAACTATCCACGAAGCTGCACGAAGGCTCACGAAGATCAGACCAAGACTTCGTGTTTCTTTGTGCGACTTCGTGGATGATCATTTTGGAGATAACCATGCAAGAGTGGAAGACGCTGAATCGGAGAACTGTGTTGCGCGCCGGAGACGGCGCGTTTCTGTCTGTAGAATACCACCGAGTCCAGTTGCCGGATGGCCGTCTGATCGAGGAGTGGCCCTGGGTGATCACGCCGGACTACGTCAACGTCCTGGCCGAGACCACCGGCGGCAGCTTCATCTGTTTCCGCCAGACCAAATATGCCGCCGACGCGGTCGGTCTGGCGATTGTCGGCGGCTATCTGGAGGTCGGCGAGGAACCGCTTGCATCTGCCCAGCGCGAGCTGCTGGAAGAGACCGGATACACCGCGCCCGACTGGATTTCGCTTGGCAGCTATGCCGTGGATGGCAACCGGGGCTGCGGGGTGGCCCACTTTTTTCTGGCCCGGGGAGCGACTTGGTCACAGTCAATCGATGCCGATGATCTTGAGGAACAGGAGATGTTGTTGCTCAATCGAGATGAGTTGTTGCAGGCGCTCTTGGCCGGTCAGTTCCGCGTATTGCCGTGGGCGGCGGCGGCCTCGCTGGCGCTTTTGCACTTGCAGAGCCTGGAGGCGACATCATGAGCAGTCATCTGCTCTGGACGACGTTGATCGTGTTCGGCTTGTGGCTGACGGGTTGCACGCCGACAAGCCTGCCCACCGATAACGCGTCAGCCTATCCCGTTGTCGAAGCTGGGCAAATGCCGACGGGCGCGCCGGCGGAAAAAGAAACCCAGGCCGTGGAGAAGGGGGCAGAAATGCAGATCACCCAACTGGCTCTGGATGGCAGCGGCCCAACGTTGCTCTCCACGATTGACGACGCTATGCGCGCCGGCGGCGGCGTGACCGACCACCAGTTTGTCGAGTTCGTTGCTTCGGATGGCGCGACCTGGCAGGGCGAGGTGCTTCACGATCCGGAGCACAGCGTCTATTTTCTGCAGCAGCCTGGAGAGAGCCTGGCCGGCCTGAGAGTTGAAGCCGATGCGCCGATCGATCCAGCGACACTGGTCGATCGGTTGCCCGCCCAGCCGTCGCTGTTGTCGGCGTCGCCGAGCTACGCCGAGATCACCTTCGTGCGCGCCCGCCACAGCGGTGACAATGTATGGACTTTCGACGTCACGCTGGCCCATCCAGACACGGGCTGGGACGATTACGCCGATGGCTGGCATGTGGCCACACCGGATCAGCGTATCTTGGGCACGCGCATCTTGCTGCATCCCCACGTCGGCGAGCAGCCCTTCACACGCAGTTTGAGCAGCGTGAGGCTTGGCCCAGATGTGGACCAAGTCGTGATCCGCTCCCACGATCTGGTCGATGGCTACGGGCCGCAGACGGTGACATTGTCGCTGGCCCAAAGCAACAGCGGGGACGGCTACGAGGTTATTCGCTGAGCGGTGGCTCTAGCGTAACCGCGGGCAAACGCCAGAGAGAAACCGAGCATGCAGCGCTGTCCGTCACCGCGATCTGGACCATGTCATCGTTGCCGATTTTCGCAGCGATGCCGGTGGGTCTGTCGAAGAGACCGGCATAGGCCCATTGTCGAAGTGGTTGACCCGCGCTCGAATGATATTGTACCAACTGGCGCACCGGATCGGTCACGAAGAAGCTGCCGTCGGGCAACCCGGCCAGCTGCGGACCATCCAGCGTGGTCGAACGCGGCAGCGCAACCAGCGTGCCGCTGATGTCCAGCCGCCAGATGCGGCCATCCTCCGCAGTGACCGTCCACGGCGTATTGGCAACCGCCATTGCGTCCACCGGTTGACCTTGCCCGATCTCCGTTTCCGGCCCGCCCATGCCGACCAGATAGTCGCCCGTTGGGCTGAGCATCGCCACCCGCCCGCCGCCGGTGTCCGCCACAAGGATGTTCCCAGCCTCGTCCACGCCAATCCCACGGGGTCGGTAAAAGCCGGTGTCCACCTCCAAAGGCGTAATCGACCCGGATGCAGGATCGATGCGGGAGATCTGCTGCGCCAGCGCATCCAACACCAGCGGCAACCCCTCGCGGCTGATCTCCACATCAAACGGCTCCTCGAACGCTTGATCGGCAAAAACCTCCTCAAGCTCACCCGTTGGCCCAAAGGCGAGGACGCGACGATTGCCTGTATCCGCCACAAAAAGCCGTCCACCTTGCGGGTCGAAAGCCAGACCATGCGGCCAGTCAAGCTGATCGTCGCCGCGGCCGCAGCCGTTGGCCACTTGCCAGACCAACTCCGGTGAGAAAGCAGGCAGCGGGCCAGGGGGGATGACGATCGCAGCCTGGCGCAGCTCGACGCCCTGGGTCAAGGCAAATTGATCGTCACCCAGCCGCGGGTCGAGCAGATCGGGCGGGGGTGGCAGCGCGAGATCGTCACCGTGGACGTCTGGAAGCACAGGCGACAGGTAGCCGCTGGGCAATGGACCCGGTGCGCTGCCCGGCGGATGCCAGAGCAGGCGAAGCCCGGCCTCCCGGCTGTCCGGTGCAAAAAGGATGCTGATGTCGTGCCATCCTTGCTCCAGATAGATGACTCCTTCGGCATAGACGGAGTCCACCGACCCCGCATTCAGTTCATTGATCTGGTCGGGCAGATGGTTGATGAGCAATTGCCCGTCCACGTAGACTTGGACGAAGCCATCTGCCAGCGCCGAGATCATATACTCGCCGGCGCGCGAGGCAGCCAACTTGCCTTCCCAACGCACGCTGTAGGGCCACGGCAACTCGGCGTCTGCGCCCACCAGCAGATCTTTGCGCACGGTCAACACCGGACCCTGAAGCTGGTCGCCGGCGAAATAGGTGCCCAGCAGCCCCATGTTGGGCAACGCTGGGCTTCGCAACACGGTGCGCGGGATCGTTTCCACTTCACCGCCGG
>JAAUPU010000007.1 GCA_012032975.1 Caldilineaceae bacterium
AGCAAGCGTTGCTGCCGAGATGGCCGCTGCCGGTCCCAAACGGGGCGGCACGCTGCGGATCGGCGCCCAGCTTCAGTTGATCGACCACCCTGCCCGCTTCTCCTGGACCGAGGCCTCCAATGTGGTGCGTCAGGTCTCGGAATATCTGACCGAGACGGGCGTGGACAACATCACCCGGCCTTATCTGCTGGATAGCTGGGAAGTCAATGACGATGTGGACGAGTGGACATTGAATCTGAAAGAGGGCGTCACCTTCAACAACGGCGACCCATTGACCGCGGATGATGTTCTGTTCACCTTCAGCCAGTGGCTGGATCCAGCTGTCGGCTCGTCCATCCTGGGGCTGATGTCCTACTTGGATGGCATGAACAGTGTCGAGAAGGTGGATGATTACACCGTCAAGCTGCACCTGATCTCGGGCAATATTGGCGTGCCAGAGCATCTCTTCCACTATCCTGCTGTGATCTTGCATCGCAATTTCGAGGGCGACTTTGTCAAGCAACCCATTGGCACGGGCGCCTTCACACTGGAAGAGTACACACAGGGCGAGCGTGCTGTGGTCAAGGCGCGGCCCGACTACTGGCGGATGGGCGAAGACGGCAACCCCTTGCCCTATCTGGATGAGATCATCTATGTCGACCTGGACAAGGACGCGTCGCTGAACGCGATGTTGGGTGGACAGCTTGACGCCATGTATCAGCCGCGACCCAGTGACTGGGAGACGTTGAAAGACAACCCGGACTTCACCGTTTCTGGCGTCAGCACGGCGCAATGTTTCCTGACGCGCGTGCGTGTGGACCTGGAACCGTGGGATGACAACCGGGTGCGCACTGCGCTCAAGATGTGCCAGGACCGCGAGAAGATCTTGCAGCTCTCCTATTTTGGCGAAGGCGACCTCGCCATCGACGCCCATGTCGCGCCGATCCACCCCGCCTATGCACAGAAACCGATCCCTGAATATGATCCCGAGGGCGCGCTGGCGCTGCTTCAGGAATATGCCGACGAGAAGGGCATCGAACTGCCCTTGAAGGTCACGCTGGCCACCAAGAACGATGAGGGCGAGGAACTGATTGCCCAGGCATTCAAGGAGCTTGCCTTGCCCGGCGGCTTCGACATTACGCTGGACGTTACCGAACCGGGCGGCTACTGGGATCGCTGGACCGAGGTGGACCTGGGCATCACAGCCTGGACGCACCGACCGTTGGATACCATGGTCTTGCCGCTGGCCTACATCGCCGACGACTCTGGCCAGCCGGTTCCCTGGAACGAGACGCGCTGGGTCGACGAGGAGTTCACCACCTTGTTGCGTGAAGCCGAGAAGACGCTGGATGTCGCAGCGCGGCGCGAGATAATGTCTCAACTAGAGGACATCATGCAGGAGCGTGGGCCGATCGGCAACCCCTATTGGCGCCGCGTCTGGAACATCACCCGCTCGAATTTCCAGAACATTCACGCGCATCCGACCAGTTACGATCTGCTCTACGAGGCGTGGCAGGAATCGTAGCGAGTTCCGTTTCGTCAATCCATGGGGGCGCAGGGACGACAGTTTTAACCGCCGTCCCTGCGCCTTTTCTTTTCAGGCGAATCCAAGACAAAAAGCATCGACGAAGAAGCACGAAATCTTGACCTATTCTTCGTGTACCTTTGTATGACTTGGTGGACAGTTATTTTCCTGCTGCGGCCCCAGCAACCCTTGTTCATCTCTTGTTCCTATGCCTCTGTTCTCCGCACGCCTGCACTTTTTTGCCATTTGAGGAGTGCCCTGAATGGCCCGTTTTATCTTACGCAGCCTTGTCTCAGCGAGCGTCACGATGCTGCTTGTCTCGATCTTTCTCTACTTCCTGGTGGAGATCGGCAGCGGCGATGTGACGGTCAAGTTGCTTGGCATCGAGGCTACGCCAGAACAGCGCGACTCATACCGCAACCAACTGGGCTTGAATCAGCACCCGGTGTTGCGATACCTCACCTGGTTGGCGGGCAACGATTGGTGGGTCCAGCAGCGTCTTGACTACCGGCTGACCACTGCCAACAATCCGCAGACCGGCGAGCAGGAATGGTGGGCGGAGGTGGACGGCGACCTGGTCCGCTGGCGTATGCAGGATGGCGAACTGCTCGCGTTGGTGCGTCAGGATGATGGCTCCTCCGTGACAGAGCCTGCCGGCGATATCTGGCAAGCGTCAGAGACGGGCGCCGAAGAGTTCTGGGGTGTCAACAACAACAATGCTGCGGTGCGCTGGATCCGGGGTGAAGGCGCAACGATCCAGGTGCTGACCAAGGCGGGATTTCGCAGCGAAAGCGACAGCCCGGTCGAATATATTCCGCTCTCCGCCGGTCTGTTGAGGGGCGATCCGGGCGAATCGTTGCAGACGGGGCGGCCCGTGTCGCTGACGCTCTTCAACCGCGTGCGCAATACCTTTGTCCTGGCATTTGCGGCCTTTGTCATCGTGATGCCGCTGGGGCTGCTCTTTGGCGTGCTGGCCGGCATCAACGCGGGACGACCGGTCGATCGCGCCATCTCGGTCAGCGGCCTGGCGCTGACGGCGACGCCGGAATTTGTGACCGGTATTCTGCTTATTCTGGTCTTTGGCATCTGGCTCAAGTGGCTCCCGCCCACTTCCGCCTTTTTTTCCGCCGACGAGCTTTGGACCAATCCTCTGATCCTGGTCTTGCCGGTGCTGACACTGACTGCCGTGGAGCTTGGCTATGTGGCGCGAATGACGCGTGCCAGCATGGTCGAAGTGATGGCGTCATCCTACATTCGCACGGCCATTATCAAAGGAATGCCGCGCCGGCGCGTGGTGATGAAACATGCGGTGCGCAACGCTATGTTGGCGCCGATCACGGTGATCATGTTGCATGTCAACTGGCTGATCGGCGGCATCGTCGTGGTCGAAGTGTTGTTCGGATATCCGGGCCTGGGCACCTATATTTACGATGCCGCCATCTTCGGCGACTTCAATGCGTTGGAGGCCGCCGCAATGCTGACCGTCACCATCGCCGTGATCTCGCGTATCATTGGCGATATCTTGTATGTCTATCTGAACCCCCGCATTCGCTATTCATAGATCAGCAAGCAGCCGGGCCAGCCAGCAGCTGCTTGCTTTCGTCCGTAGAGTTTGGCGTCGATTGTGCTCCTGAGGAGGCGTCTCTGTGGCTGTTGCCGAACAGAGCTTGCAGATTTCAAAACGACCGGCGGCATGGCGACGTGCCTGGAACAACCTGCGCGTGGTGTTCGACTCGCGCATCGGCACCATCGGGCTTGCTATGCTCTGCTTCTGGGTCGGCATTGCCGTGCTTCGCTTTTCTGGACGCCCTATCCACCCAACGCAACTGACTTTCCCCAAAACATGACCCCAAACGCCGAGCATCTGTTGGGGACGGATCACCTGGGCCGCGACATTCTGTCGCGACTGATGGTGGGTTCGCAGGTGATCTTGATCAAGACCCGTCTGCCCAACGGTTGGGTGCTGCCAGGCGGGGTCGCGATCTGGGGTGTCGTCGGCTCGCTGGTGGTGGGTGTAACCTTGGGGATGTTGGCTGGATACAAGGCGGGGCGTACGGACCAGGTGACCATGCAGGTGTTGGATGCGTTGATCGCCTTTCCCCGCATCGTACTCTATCTTGTCGTGATCGCGGCGTTGGGTCAGGGCGATGTCGTGATCATTCTGGCGATTACAATCACCGGGGCGCCTGGCGTTGCCAGACTGGCGCGTGGGCTTACCTTCGACATCAAGACCCATGACTATGTCTCTGCTGCACAGACACGCGGCGAAAGCGCCAGCTACATCATGTTTCGAGAAATTCTGCCCAACGCCCGCGGCCCAATCCTGGTGGACGCGATGCTGCGCGTGGGGTACGCCATCTTTGCCATTGCGACGCTGGGCTTTCTGGGCATCGGCCTGCCGCCGCCCGACCCAGATTGGGGGACCATGGTCAACGAGGCGCGTCGCTACATCTGGATCAACCCGTCGGCGGTCGTATGGCCGGCGCTTGCCATCTCGACGCTGGTCGTCGGCCTCAACCTCTTTGCCGATGGCTTCAACGAAGAGTCCTCGCGCTATCAGAAATAGTCAACGACACCAGAAGTAACAGGCGATGAATTCAACTTTTTCAATTCAGGAGCCAAACGAACCGATCCTCGAAGTGGAGGATCTTGCCGTGGCCTACAAAGTGCGCGGCGGTGAGATTGAAGCTGTCCAGAATGTCTCCTTCGAGATCCGGCGAGGCGAGTCGCATGGCATTGTGGGCGAGTCTGGCTGCGGCAAAAGTACGTTGGCCTGGGCCATCGTCAACTTCCTCGGCAACAACGGCTATGTCAAACGGGGCAGCATCAAGTTTCGGGGCCAGGAGTTGGTCGGCAAAGAGGGCGAGGAGCTGCGCCAATTGCGCGGCGACCAGATCGCCATGGTCTACCAGGATCCGATGCAGGCGCTCAACCCCTCCATGCGGCTGGGCGACCAGATGACGGAGGTGCTGACCGTCCATCGCCATCTCAGCGGTGGTGAGGCAGTCGAACGCTGCATCCAGATGCTGGAGCGAGTCTACATGCCAGACGCCGCCAGCGTGATGCAGCGCTATCCGCACCAGATTTCCGGTGGGCAACACGCAGCTGGTCGTGATCGCGATGGCGTTGCTCAACAAGCCGGCGCTGCTGTTGATGGACGAGCCGACCACCGCGCTGGATGTAACGGTCGAGGCCGCGGTTCTGGATCTGATCAATGACCTCCGTCGTGACTTCGACACTGCCATCTTGTACATCAGCCACAATCTCGGTGTCGTGGCTCGAGTCTGTACCCGCGTGGGTGTGATGTATGCCGGCGAACTGGTCGAGCGGACCGGTGTGGAGGAGATCTTCGCACGGCCCCAACATCCGTACACCCAAGGATTGCTGCGATGTGTGCCAAGCCTGGGCGCGAAGAAAGACGATTGCATCCTCTATCCAATTCCTGGCCGCGTGCCCAGGCCGGATGATCGGCCCTCGGGTTGCATCTTTGCGCCGCGTTGCGACTATTCCCGACAGCGTTGTCTTGACGAACGGCCTCAGTTGCGGTCCGTAGCATCCGGCATCGTGGGTCGCACCACCTGGGTGCGCTGTCACTTTGCAGAAGAAATCGACCCCGCTGCGTGGCGCCCACCCGACGATCTGGCGTTGCCCGTACTCAGCCAGCAGCCGGGTGAACCACTGCTCGAACTCGATAGGCTGCAGAAGCATTATCCCGTTCAGGGCAGCGGTCTTAGAGATATCTTGGGTCTGCGCGAGCCGCGCACGGTCAAAGCGGTCGAGGGCGCGACCATGAAGGTGCGACGGGGAAGCACGTTGGGTATCGTGGGCGAGTCTGGCAGCGGCAAGAGCACGTTGATCAAGACCATCATCGGGTTGGAAGAGAGCAGCGGCGGCAGCGCTCACTTTCGAAGTTTCGATCTCACCGGCGACCTGGGCGAGCGCAATATCGAGCTGATTCGTGAGATGCAGATGGTCTTCCAGAATCCAGATTCGACCATGAATCCCTATTATACCGTGGGGCAGCAGATCGCGCGCCCGATGTTACGCTTTGGCACCGTGCCCAAAAATGAGGTGCGCGGCGAGGTCATCAAACTTTTGAATGCCATGCGCCTGGGGGAGAATTATTACGACAGATTGCCGCGCCAGTTGAGTGGGGGCGAAAAGCAGCGGGTAGGCATCGCGCGCGCGTTGGCCAGCCGGCCAGACCTGGTGCTCTGCGACGAACCGGTCAGCGCGCTGGATGTCTCAGTCCAGGCCGCGATCCTCAACCTGCTGCTCGAAGTGCAGCGGGAGTATGGCACCACCATGGTCTTCATCGCCCACGATCTGGCCGTCATACGTTTTTTTCTCCGACGATGTGGCGGTCATGTATTTGGGGCAGATCATGGAGATCGGACCCGCGGAATCCATCTATGCCCCGCCCTATCACCCCTACACCGAGGCGCTGCTGTCCGCAGTCCCTGTCCCGGACCCCACCGCCAAACAGTCACGCATTCGACTGGAAGGCGCCGTGCCGAGTGCGATGGATCCGCCCAGTGGCTGCCGTTTTCACACACGCTGCCCGCGGCGCCAACTATTGCCAAACGATGGTCAGATCTGCGCCGAGGAAGTGCCACCATGGCAGGAAGCAAGTGATGGACATCGGATCTTCTGCCACATCCCGCTTGATACCCTTCGCACAGTCGAGCCGGTCATTGAGCTGAAAACGCCGTCAACGGCTGTGGGCGTGGCGTAACCGTGTCGTCCGCAATCAACGAAATCCGGAGTAAACGAAAGTGGAAGTGTGAGAAATGATGTCCGATCTTCAAGTTCGATTTGATAGAGCGGCTGAACAGGTCCAGACGCTGCCGGTTAAGCCAGATAATCAGACGATGCTCAAGCTCTACGCACTCTACAAGCAGGCCAAGTCCGGCGATGTCTCTGGCAAGCGCCCTGGATTCATGGATATGGTTGGTCGAGCAAAATACGATGCCTGGGCAGAGGTTGAAGGCACCAGCCAGGAGGATGCGATGGCAGAGTATGTGGCCATCGTGGCAAGTTGGCGGGGGACGGCTGAGACGAAGATTGCCGAGAGTGGCTGTCTCAGCTTTGTGGTTGAGAGGCTAGTCTGAATGGTCAACCGGGCGACGGCGCGCTTTTGTTTCGCTGCGTCTGCGTTTCGACTCCAGGCGGGCCGCGCGTTTTGCGGCCGATGGGCGGGTGGCTCGCCGCGTCTTTGGTCGAACCGTCGCCTGGCGGATCAGGTCAAGCAACTGTTGAATCGCGTACTCGCGGTTTCGCCCCTGGCTGCGGTAGCGTTTGGATTCGATCACGATCGAGCCATCGTTTGTGGCGCGCGCCCCTGCCAGCTTCAGCAGCCGCTGACGTATTTCATCACTCAGTCCGGGAGAGTTGGCAGCGTCAAAGCGCAACTGGGCAGCGGTGGCCACTTTGTTCACGTTTTGGCCGCCCGGTCCAGAAGCTTTGACAAACTCCAGTTGAATTTCGTTTTCGTCGATAACGACCGAAGGCGTTACCCTGATCTGTGCCATCATTGCCTTTGCTTCTCGCGCCCGTCCGCTCCACCACCCTGCCCTGACCGATTCATGGTGATTTTCACAAAAGTGGCATCGCCTTTATAATCATGCAATAGTTCACTGTGCGGATTTCGAGTGTACCACCCGACCCGTCGATCCATCGTTGTATCAACCATTGTACATCATAGTTTGTTGAAGCCATTCACACTCTTCGATTTACCAGCAGACACAAGGGAGAATCATCATGTCAAACATCATCGTGCTGACCTTTGACAACGCCGAGGAGGCGGGCAAAGTTCGAGACGCGATCCATCAGCAGCAGAAGCAGCATCAGATTGCACTGGACGACTCGGCCGTTGTCGTCAAAGATGAGAACGGCAAGATCCACGTCAAGAACGAGATGGATCGAGGCGTCAAAGTCGGTATCGTCGGCGGTAGCCTGTTGGGCCTTTTGATTGCAGGCGTTTTCTTCCCGTTTGCCGGTCTTGCTTTGGGTGCGCTGGGCGGTGCTGGCGTTGGCGCTCTGGCCGACCTGGGCGTGCAGAAGAAGTTCGTCAAAGAAGTCGGCGAGGCCTTGGGGCCAAACACGTCTGCAATTTTCCTAATCTTCCGCGGCGGGAATCCTGCGGCCGCGGTGGCTGCACTCAAGCCATACAAGGGCGAGGTATACCACACATCCCTTGACCCAGAAGATGAGGAGACGCTGCGCCGGGTGCTGAGCGAGCGTATTGAATAGGGCAAATGCTGATCTCTATGCGCCTACCACCGGCGAGGTGTGGGCGCATAGCGTGCAACCGTGGAACCGGAGCGCGATTTGTCCCTTGCGCAGGCTCCGGGTTTGCAGAGACTATTCCTTCGTATCCAGACTGGGTGATTAAGATTGGGGAAGAAATCATGGCCAAAGAACTAGAAGGCAATGTAGTTGTGCTGATGTTTGAAGATCAGATCAGCGCTGAGAACATGCTCGACAACATGGTAAAGTGGCAAGAAGAAGGTCTGGTGAAAATCGCCGACGCGGTTACTGTGACGCGCGGCGTTGGCCCAGATTTGGAGATCAAACAGACGCACAAATTTGCCGGCAAATATTCTCGACGTGGCGCTGGCATCGGGCTGTTGGGTGGACTGCTAATTGGTGGGCCGATCGGCGGCTTGATCGCAGGTGCGGTTATCGGTGGGATCGGCGGCGCGATGAAGGATTATGGCATTGACGACAAGTTCATCGAAGAAGTCAGCGCCGGCCTCAAACAGGAGTCATCCGCTCTGTTTCTAATGGTGGTCGAGGCCGATGGGCCACGCATGTTGGAGGTCTTGCGACCCTTCAAGGCGCGGGTAGCTTCCACAACCCTTGACCCAGATCAGGAAGCTCGCCTTGTTGACGCTCTAGCGCGTGAGGAAGGCGTATAGCGGTCTATCAACCAGCGCGTCCTGGCATAAGAGCGGGTCGGTCGGTCTATTGAATCTCGAAGTAGTTGGTTCCGTACCCGGCGAAAGCAAAAAGTCGCTTCCGCCGGGTATTTCTTTGTCTGGGTCTGCTTGCCAACAGACATTGGCGTTCCCATTCCTTGCCGCGGATTGATCGCGAAATTGAGCCTTGCAGCCACGGCTTCAGCCCTATGTACTCGCTCATTTTCCTTTCATTTATGGCGTCTGCGATTTTCTATTCATAAGTTAGTATGCTACCATACGTTGGCGTTTGTAATTTTCTACACAAACGTCTTTCGTAGCACCTGTTTACTCTGATTCGTCACGACCTTTGCGGTCTGTGAATTAGCAGACTCTGTTTCTACGCTGGACCGCGCCAGGAGTGAACCTGTCATGTTGCAGAATTATGCATTCATTCTAATCTTGAGCTTGTTGGCGATTGGACTGCCCACTATCACGATTGTTCTAGGGCATTTTCTTGGACCCCGCCGCCCGGATCCGATCAAGATGGACACCTACGAGAGTGGTGTGCAGACCATCGGTGACACGTGGGTTCAGTTCAAGGCTCAGTACTATTTGATCGGGTTGATTTTCCTCATTTTTGACGTTGAAGTGATCTTCCTGTTCCCAATCGCTTTGGCCTACCAGAGGCTATCGACCTTTGCCGTGTTGGCGACTATGACCTTTGTGGTAATCCTTATGTTGGGCCTCTTCCTGGAATGGCGCAAGGGCGCGCTTGAATGGGATTAGATCGCTTTAGCGCGGAGGATTGAGTATGTCGAGTTGGAGTCAAACAATCACAGACTTTTTGGTCGGATTTGGCGTCCCCGAAGGAATTGCCATCGCGACCGCGTTCATTCTGGGTGGCATCGTTCTTGCGAGCGTCGGTCCCGTCTTGGCGCTGGTCCTGATCTGGATCACGCGCAAGGTGATCAGCCGGATGCAGGACCGCATTGGCCCCAACCGCGTGGGTCCATATGGGCTGTTGCAGACCGTAGCGGATGCAATCAAACTTCTCTCCAAGGAAGATATCCGACCGGCCAATGCGGATATCGTTGCCTATAATCTGGCGCCGATTCTTGCTGTCTTCGGTGTGATCATGGCGCTGGCGGTCATTCCATTTGCCCCAGGGCTGATTGGCGTCGATCTGAACGTAGGTGTCCTCTATTTGGTGGCGCTTGGTTCATTGAGCATTTTGTCGGCGCTGATGGCTGGCTGGAGCAGCAACAACAAGTATGCACTGTTGGCGGGTTTTCGGGTCGTGGCCCAGCTCCTCAGTTATGAGATCCCGATGGTGCTCTCTATGTTTACAGTTGTACTGCTGGTCGGTACGATGCGAATGGGTGAGATAGCGGCTGCTCAGTCCCTAAATATAGCGGGCCTCAACTTAGGGCTCGGCTGGTTTGGCATCTTGATGCCGGGCGCGTTGCTAATCTTTTTTATCAGCGCGCTGGCCGAAAGCGAACAGACGCCTTTTGACTTGCTAGAGGCCGAATCTGAGTTGATTGCTGGTTTTCACATTGAGTATTCCGGCATGAAGTTTGCGATGTTCTTCCTGGCGCAATTTCTCAGCACATTCTTCTTGGGTGCGATTGCCGTTGTGCTTTTCCTGGGTGGCTGGCAAGGCCCGTTTGTAGACCAAGTGCCGGCCCTTGGTTTCTTCTATTTTATGGTCAAAGCGTTCGGTATGTATGTCTTCATCCAGTGGATCAAAGGAACGTTTCCCCGCGTGCGTATTGATCAGATGATGTCTTTTGCATGGAAAGTGCTCGTGCCGTTGGTGCTTGCCTTGATCCTCTGGCAGATGGTTGCGATGAAGCTGCCCGGTGGTCAATGGGTTCAGTATGGCGCCATCTTTGTGGGCAATCTGGTTGTGATTGTGGTTGCGCTGAAGGTGTTGGAAGGTTACTTCCGCCGTGAGACGGTTCGAACCAAGCGTGCGTTCGAACCCAAGTCGCTGATCGGCACGATGCAGCCGATCTCATCCTCCGGGGACTAACGAGGTCAGTCATGCCTGAGCTACTTCAACAGCTGCCCATACCCACGATTCAACAGGCGATATTTGTGCCAATGGCGCTGGTTACAGCGATTGGCGCGCTGATTGTGGTGTTGTCCCCGAACCTGTTCCACAATGCCCTTGGCCTCGTGTTGACGCTCTTTGGCGTGGCGGGCATTTATGCAATGCTGGAAGCTGAGTTCTTGGCCGTGAGCCAGATCTTGATCTACGTGGGTGCGATTGCCACTCTGATCACGTTCGGTATTATGTTGACCCGCGGCATGATGTTTGGCCGAACCTCTGCCAACAATCGACAGTTGTTGACGGCCTCGATCACCGCTAGCCTCTTCTTTCTGGTGTTGATCGGCCTCCTGCTCAACGTGCCGTGGCCCGAGGTGGGTACCGAGCTTGGAGATGGGCAGGCCATCATCGCTGACCTGGGCGAGTTGTTTGTCACGACCTATCTATTGCCCTTTGAGATGATGGCGTTGCTGTTGCTTGTGGCGCTTGCTGGCGCGTTGCTCTTGGCCCGCGATCGCTAGGTTGGGCATTTTCGCAAAAAGATTTCTGTAGCATCTGAGGACGAGTCGTATGGTTCCGTTAAGTTGGTATCTAGTTCTGGCCGCATTTGTGTTTAGCTGTGGTCTTTATGGAACATTGGCGCGTCGCAACGCAATCGCTGTGTTGATGGGTGTCGAGCTAATGCTCAACGCGGTCAATATCAACTTGATTGCCTTCTGGCGCTATGGCAACGCCGTCGAACGACTTGAGGGTCAGGTCTTTGCCATCTTTGTGATCGCAATTGCCGCGGCCGAGGTTGCTGTTGGGCTGGCGCTGATCATTTCGGTCTATCGCAATCGCCGGACGGTCAACCTGGACGAGCTGGATCTGCTGCGAGGATAACGATCTGCGATGCCCAAGCAGACGCTTAGCGGCTCGTTGGATGAACAGTGTGAGTTTCTCTATGCCCTGGCGGTCGAGAAGATGCGGCAGGGCAATTTTACGGGGGCGGTCCATCTGCTGCGCGAGATCGTGAAGCATGCCCCGGACTATCGAGATGCATCTGAGCTTTTGGCAGAAGCCAAGCAGCGTAAGTCCAGCCAGACGTTTCTCCTGATGGCTGCTCTGGTCGGAGCAGCGCTTTTCGTGGCCATTGGTTCTGTAGTTGGAGTGGCCAACGATCTGCTGTTTTTCGTGTTTATGTTTGTCGGCGGGTTGGTTGGTTACGGTGTAGGTAACCTTCTCAACAGCTATCGCAATGTTCAGTATCCGTCGCGATAGGTTATCAAAATCTGTCCCGAACCATCTGAGTTTGTAAAGAGGTCGATCGATGGAAGGATTCCTCAACCTGGCGTGGTTTGTGCCCATACCGCCATTCCTCGCGTTTGTTGCCATCATTCTGTTTCTCAAGCACAACAAGACAGTTAGTGCACTGACGGCGATCACCGGGGCAGCGTTGAGTCTGCTGTTGGGGTGGCCGATTGCCTTTATTGCATTCACAACGGAGCATTTTGGCGAAGAGCCGGTTCAGGGAACCTTGTATTCGATTCCGGCAGGCGTGACGTCTATCGATATTGGATACATGATCGATCCGGCGAGTGCGCTGATGTTGTTCATGGCGACATTCCTGTTGCTGATGATCTTCATCTATTCCAGCGGCTACATGACCTTCCCACATCATCTGAATCCCGAGAATCCCGACTATCGTGACGGTTACAACCAGGGAAAAGACCCGCGCTACAGCCGATTTATGGCCTACATCAGCCTGTTTGCCACAGGTATGCTCGGACTGATTGTCTCCAACTCGTTGCTGACCTTCTTTATCTTTTGGGAGATCATGGGGCTGTGTAGCTATCTGCTTATTGGCTTCTGGTATGAAAAGAAGTCCGCACAGGCTGCCTCGATCAAGGCGTTTGTGACGACCCGCATTGGCGACGTCATCATGTTTATGGGCATGATATTCCTCTACATCTATAGCGTGCCAAGCACCCTTCAGTTTACCGAAATCCTCAGTGTGCATAATCTTGAGCACTTGGCGGAGATCACGGTGACGGTGCCACTGTTGGATGTAACCGTTCCCTGGATTTCACTGATCGCTGTCCTGATATTCTTTGGCACCATCGGCAAGAGTGCTCAGTTTCCGCTGCATGTTTGGTTGCCAGATGCGATGGAAGGCCCGACGCCCGTCAGCGCCATGATCCACGCGGCGACGATGGTTTCGGCGGGCGTCTTTCTGCTGATTCGTATGTATCCGCTTTATTTTGTGGCGGGCGAGGTTTCGCCGGGCGTTCTTCAGTTTATGGCCTTCATCGGCGCCTTCACGGCACTATTTGCCTCGACCATCGCGATGCGCAGTGGGACATCAAGCGGGTGCTTGCCTATTCCACGATCAGCCAATTGGGGTTCATGGTGGCTGCTCTGGGAACTGGCGCATACATCGCCGCTTTCTTCCACTTGATCACCCACGCATTCTTCAAGGGCCTGTTGTTTCTTGGCTCTGGCAGTGTCATCCATGGCGTCGAGCATGGCCAGCATCATGTGCATGAACACAATCAAGAACATGGGGATGGCGATCATCACGCTCCTGCTATCCAGACGCGCAGGGATGGCGATCTGAACCCAGAAGATCCTCAAGATATGCGCAACATGGGTGGCCTGTTACGCCGAATGCCCATCACCGGGTGGACCTTTATCATCGGCGGGCTGACTTTGAGTGGTTTTCCCCTGATCACAGCCGGCTTTTGGTCCAAGGATGAAATTCTGGCCAGCGCCTGGTATACGAACAATCTCTTTGTGTTCTGGTCGTTGGCCATCGCTGCGTTTTTGACCGCGTTTTATACGGCACGCCAGATCGGATTGACCTTCTTCGGCAAGCCCCGCACCGAAGCTGCGGCCCATGCGCCCGAAAGCACGCGCAGCATGACTTGGCCGCTGATTCTGATCAGCCCATTTGTTATTTTTCTTGGCTGGTTCGGGATTCCCAACAATTTTCCAATCTTTGGGGGAACCGTGCCAAACTGGATTGAAGAGTATCTGGAACCATTTATCGAATACCTGCATATCCATGTCCCACACCCGGAGTTTTCGATAACACCGTTGGGCGCCTCTCTGGTCGTGGCGCTCGGAGGTCTAACAGTCGGCTTCTTGCTGTACGGTCGAGGCTTTAAGGTTGGGCAGATTGATCCAATGCGCAGGGTTCTGGGTCCGATCTGGATGTTGTTTCACAACAAGTACTACGTTGATGAGTTGTATAAGTACACCATCGTGACCTTTGCCCGCGGCCTCTCCAACTTCCTTTATTGGGTGGATGACCTGTGGGTGATTGATCCCATCGTCAATGCCATCGGACGTTTTGGCGTTTGGCTCTCGATGTTCTTGGGTGCTGTGGACAGAATTGTGATTGACGGTATCGTCAATGGAGCTGGCTGGGTGGCGGATCGGACTGGAGCTGTCTTGCGCAGTACGCAGGATGGTCAAGTTCAGGTCTATTTGCTGGTGCTTGCCGTGTCCGTAACTGTCTGGCTGCTGCTGAAGGCGATGCCGCTGCTGCTGACGCTGGTGTAACGAGCGAATAAGCGCGGGTTGCTGCGTGTTGGGAGGCCGCTCCTTTGATGCGGCTATCATTTTTCGGACCTAATCGTTTGAATTCTGGAACAAGGATCTGCGGAGGAAATATCCATGGGATTCCTTAACGAGTGGCTTCTACCAATCATCCTATTTTGGCCTTTGGTAGCTGCTCTGCTGGGTTTTACCAGCAGCAATGACAAGACAATTAAGTGGGGTTCAATCGCGGCGAGTTTATTGCCGCTGGGTCTGAGCATCTACTTGTTGTTCGCCTATGACTTCACCGCGGGCGGTATGCAATTCGAGATCAATGTTCCATGGATTGAGTCTCTGAATGCCAGCTTCCATCTGGGTGTGGATGGGTTGAGTGTGCCTCTCATCTTTCTCACTGCGCTGCTGTCAACGCTGAGCATCTATTACAGCGCAGGCACAATTCGCACCCGCGTCAAAGAGTACTTCATCATGTTCCACTTGTTGGAACTGAGCATGTTTGGCGTGTTCATGTCGCTGGATTACGTCCTCTTCTACGTCTTCTGGGAGATCAGCCTCGTCCCCATGTATTTGCTGATCGGTATCTGGGGCGGGCAGGGGCGAAAACTATGCCTCGATCAAGTTCTTCATCTACACGTTGGTCGGATCTGTGGCCATGCTTCTGGCGATCCTGGGCACATACTTCGCCACGGGCACATTTGACATGATCGACGCGGCGCTGGCCAAGCCCTTTATGGACCTGCCGCCAGAGCAAACGCTGCTGTTGACAAGCCTTGCATTTTGGGGTTTCTTTTTTGGATTCGCATTCAAGGTTCCAAGCTTTCCATTCCACACCTGGTTACCGGATGCCCATACCGAAGCGCCGACTGCTGGCAGTGTGATTCTAGCCGGTGTTCTGCTCAAGCTGGGCGCGTACGGTTTCTTGCGGATCATTCTGCCGACCTATCCCAGCGCATCCAACTACTGGTCGATGTGGATTGTTGCGCTCGGTGCGATCGCCATTGTCTACGGTGCGTTTGTCTGTGTGGCACAGGACTGACCTGAAGCGGTTGATTGCCTATAGTTCGGTCAGCCATATGGGCTATGTCATGCTGGGCATCGGTGCTGC
>JAAUPU010000367.1 GCA_012032975.1 Caldilineaceae bacterium
AACCACCCCAAGTGTTCCCTCGGCCCCACAAAACAGCTTGCGCACTGGTAGCCCGAGTTGTCCTTCAGGACGCGGCGCAGCCCGTTCCAGACCTGACCATCGGGCAAGACCACTTCGACACCGAGAACGAGATCCTGCATCATCCCATATCGGAAGTGACCTGCCCCACGGCGTCTTTCCCAACGAGAAGGCCAAGCGTCTTCTCGGCTGGCAGCCTCGGGATCTCTTTGCCGAATTCTATACGCGGCGCGCCCCGGCAGAATGACAGCAACCTCCAAAGATGCGGCCGAATTGGTCGCAGAATCGGTCAACCCACTGCCGACTCGGGCGAGTTGGGTGGGCTGGTCATTGGCGTTCGGCTCGATGTTTGCCAGTGGACTGGTGACACCGCTGGCGCGCGGGGTAGTCGTCGGGGGCATGGACCCGATCAGCCTGCTCCTGGCTCGGCTGCTGCTGGCCATGATCTTGCTCGCCGGCACGCTGGCAGTCGTCTCGCCGGCGCGCTTCCGAATTGAGGCGCGGGCCTTCTGGCGGATCGCAGGCGTCGGCCTGATCGCCGGCGTCGAGATCTGCTGTTTCTTCTGGTCGCTCTCCTTTGTCGATGCGTCCATGACCGCCATGATCAAATCGACGCAACCGCTGGTTGTGCTTCTGCTGCTCACCGTGGGCGGCGAGCGACTAACCCGACGCCACATCTTGCGCGTGCTGCTCTCCATGATCGGCATCTATCTGTTGATCGGTCTAGGTGGCCGAGTGGCACCCTTTGGCCTCTTCTTGTTGATGCTCTCCATGCTTCTCTATGCGCTGCAACTCGTGTTTACCCAGTGGTGGCTTTCGGGGTATGACGTTGGTACGCTCACCCTCTACTTGACTGGCGTGATGACGGTCGTCATCGCCGGGTGGTGGGCAGTTCAGGGCGCGCACTGGCATGATCCCGGCAGGACCGGTTGGATAGTCATCGTGGTGTTGGCGGTGGTGAGCACGTATCTGGCGAGGCTGGCGCTTTACGCGGCGATTGCGAGGATTGGCAGCGGGCAAATCGCGCTGCTTTGGCCGCTACAGACCTTGACGATCATCTTCATCTCGGTACTATTTCTTGACGAACGATTCACCTTGATCCAAGGGTGTGGCGGTCTGCTGATCCTGGCCAGCGCCCTCTTGGCGATCAACCGCGTCTATCCAACCCGGCCACGGCGACTAGCTGTTTAAGTTCGGCCACCCGCCGGATCGACCCTCGGGCATCGATTGGGCGACATCGATTTTGTCGATGAGCTTTGGCTTCTATTCAGCCCGTCGGGAACGAAGCCACGGATGACCTGAACCGTGATGATCTTTCTACCGATTACAGACGTCACGCGTACGTTTTCTATCCGACAGCGCCATGCCTTCGGAGGCCATTTGACCTGTTTCAGAAAAAATCAGCAAAATTGCGTAGAAGCAGATGGAACTCGTTGGACAGCATGGGTCGTTGTGTGAAAGGGGGGACCACGATACACGTTTGACAGCGCGCCCCGCAAGCGGCATCAAGCCGACGACACGCGAACAGCAGCAGATAGTCCCATCGTAGCTCGATTCCCGCCAAATGGATCGACCTATCGTTAGCGACGCTTCTAGCCATCACTTGACAAACCCACATGGGTTGAATGCAGAAACATTTGACATTCAGGAGGATTACCCATGCGCCAATCGAACCGGAAGCTAAACGATGTGAGACAGTGGTCGGTTTCCACGCGAGTTGTCGTGGGAATGCTGCTTCTGGCCGGCTTGTTGCTAGCGCCAATGCCTGTGTCAGCCATGGGTTCTACCAACTCGTCAGACGATTCGTCCTCATCCAGTTCGTCCGCCGGTTCGTCCACCGGTTCGTCCAGTGCTTCGTCAGGAAGTTCATCGAGTTCGACCCCCGAACCACAGGATCGCAGGGATGATCGCGAGCGCGAACCTCGCACACCGAGGGCAACGCCAACCCCTGGCAGCTACAGTTCGCCGCCATCTGGACCAGGCGGATCATCCTATTCCAACACACCGAACCGCAGCTACTCGAGTCCATCGAGCGACGGGCGCAGCCGTCGAATCAGGCGCTGATTTCAGAGCTCTACCAGAGCGTGATGACACGTTCCTGGCCTTCCCGGATCTTCTCTCGATTGGGCCGCAGCGCCCACATGACCGAGAAGATCGCGATCACGCCGTACACAACATAGGGCCAGAAGGTCGTCCAGTCGTTCACCGCCATCATCAGGAAGATCGAAAAGGTGCTGACGCCAACCCCAAAGGTGGCGACTGAAGCCATCCGCGTCCACCAGATCAGGAAGATGCCGATCAGCCAGACCATGCCGCCGACCGGCGGAAAAAGCACCATCGTCGTCGCCGCCGCGGTGATTCCCCTGCCCCCCTTTCGAAGCCCCATGAAGACCGACCAGTTGTGGCCGATGATCGCCAAGCCACCTGCCAAAGCTTCCGCCAGATGGAGAATATTCTGGCGCTGGATCTGCCTCGGCTACGCCCATCGTGGTCGGATCTGGGAACAACGCGACCGAAATCTGACGGACCAACAGGATCGCGACCGCACCCTTCAACGCATCGCCAAGCACAGTTGGGATCGCCGCCTTCAACCCCGCGGCTCGCCAGGCATTGGTTCCGCCCGTGCGCCCGCTACCCACCGTGCGGATATCCACCCCATACAGCTTACAGACGAGCAGCCCCACCGGAATCGAGCCGAGAAGATAGCCCAGCAGCGCGCCTACAGGCACCAAAACCCACATGGCTTCACTCCTTTATATGTTGTCAAATCTGGACCGGGCGAACAGTCTCACCGATGATGCGCGCCCATCGTAAACAGAGAACATCTGCTGGATGCCGACAAAGTCAGCCTACAGACAAGCGGTTAACCTGGCGTGCTATTCGCCGGTCTGATCACAGGGATCGAACCGGCGTTGGTCTGTTCTGGCAGGGCAAGTTGGCTGTGCGCCTCCGCACCCTGGATGTTCAATTCGGCGCGCAAGAGCACGCCCTCGTCCATGTAAAAGGTGTTCACATTCAGCGAGCCGTAGACTTGGCTACCCTCCAGCAACTCCACCCGATCCGCGTGCATCACACCGCTGTAGACGCCGCGAATGCTGACCGTCTTGGCAGTGATGTCAGACTGTACACGGGCCGTTTCGGTCAGAATGACATTCGCGGTGGTTTCGATCTTTCCGCCCTCGACCGCGCCGTCGATTCGGATGCTGGCATCGCAGCGCAGCACGCCGTTCAACGAGGCCCGCGGGCCAAGAATCACTTCGATTGCATCCGCTTCCGGTTTCTTGTCGCGACCAAACATTAGGACACCTCCTGCAAAATTGGAGACTGCGACCGGCGACGTCAGGCCAGGATCAGCTTTTCAGAGATGCTTGCACCTTTGTAGATCCTGAAGACGATGTCGGCCAGCAGCGGCGCAATGGACAAAACGACTACCTTGGGGTGGCATTTCTCTGGCGGCACGGGAATCGTGTTTGTGACGACCAACTGCTCGATCCGGTCATCGGCCTCCAACCGTTCCAGCGCCGAGGGGAGCAACACGGGATGACTGATGGCGAAACAGGCCTTGCCCTTGGCGCCTGCGTCGTAGAGCGCATCCACCTGCTTGAGCACGCTTCCCCCAGCCATCACGTCATCGATGATGATCGGGCGTCGCCCCTCGATATCACCTACCACGTGGGTTGTCTCGGTGGCGCTGAAACTGGTGCGCCTCTTCTGCATAATCACCAGCGGCAGATTGAGCAGTTCGGCATATTTGCCGGCCATGCTGGCCCGCCCCACATCCGGGCTGACCACTGCGGCGTCGTTGAATTCGGGCCGTCGAAAGTAGTCGGCCAACAAGGGAACTGCGCTCAGCGGATCCACCGGGATGTTGAAGAACCCTGGATGGCGCGGCTGTGAATGTCCACAAAAATGACGCGGCGGGCGCCCTGGTTTTCCAACATATTGGCCACCACCCGTGCGCTGATCGCCTCGCGACCGCTGGCCATTCGCTCCTGGCGCGCATAGGGAAAATAGGGAATGACAACGCTGACGCTGTGTGCGCTGGCGCGCCGAAACGCATCCAGATAGAGCAACAACTCGACCAAGTTATCGTTGACAGGCGCGGAACAAGGTTGGACAATAAAGATATCCTGATCGCGCACCACTTCATCAAGCATGACGTGGATCTCGCTGTCGGGCAGATGGCGGGTTGTCGATTCGCCCAGCGAGACGTTGAGCAGCGATGCGATCTCTTTGGCCAGTTCGGGGTGGGCGGAACCTGCGAAAATGCGTAGCGGGTGATAGGACTCAACCATGACTCTTGGCCTCTCTCCAGCTGACTGCGGATTGTGGTTCACGGTCTATGACGTGGATGACTCACCTTCATGCTCGCGCCTACGAAATGCAAAACGAGGAGCAAGACGTGAGCAAATTCATAGTAACATACTATCCACCTTCCAAAAACATCCAGCGCGTTGCTGGGTGTGCGACTGCGATAGGCGCGTGGCGTGCTGCCCAGGCGCTGCGCCGAGACAACGGTCAACCCGTGGATCCTCGAACCACCGCACGTGCCCGTTTGCCTGTTGGGTCGCAACGGGTGCGGCCAGCCATCATACCTCCCAACAGTCGATGACCCCGCGGCGCTGGATTGTTAAAATGACCCCATTGACTGTAGAATAAACTCAGATTGCCATGTGCCGATTA
>JAAUPU010000368.1 GCA_012032975.1 Caldilineaceae bacterium
GCATGAGACGGGCCATCGCCGCGGCCATGGCCAAATCCAACCGGGAGATCCCCCACTACTATCTGGAGACGGCCATCGACATGAGCCACGCCATGCGCTGGCTGGAGGCCGAAAACCAGAAGCGGTCGATCAAGGATCGGGTCTTGCCGGTCGTGCTGCTGATCAAGGGCGTGGCCAAGGCGCTGACCCAGGTTCCCGAACTCAACGGCTACTGGCTCGACGACCGGCTGCAAACATCCGAGGCGATCCACATCGGCTTTGCCATCGCGCTGCGCCAGGGCGGTCTGATCACACCGGCCATCCACCACGCCGATCTAAAGGATATGGACGAATTGATGGCCGCGATGCGCGACCTGATCATGCGCACCCGCTCCGGTCGTCTGCGCAGTTCCGAGATGACCGACTCGACCATCACGTTGACCAGCCTGGGTGACATGGGCGTGGGCACGGTCTACGGCGTGATCTATCCGCCCCAGGTCGCGCTGGTCGGTTTTGGCAAGATTGCCGATCAGCCCTGGATCGAGAACGGCATGATCGGCATCCGCCCGGTGGTCAAGGCCACGCTGGCCGGCGATCACCGCGCCAGCGATGGGCGGACCGGCGGCCAGTTCCTGGATGCGCTC
Organism: Caldilineaceae bacterium; assembly: GCA_012032975.1. Next base: position 624 of record JAAUPU010000368.1, read on the forward strand.
ACCAAGCTGTTGGTGGAGCCGGCGGGGTTGTGGACGTGAGAGGGTGGAAGGGTGACAGGGTGGCAAGGTGACAAGGTGACAAGGTGACGGGAAGGAGGGGATGACCAGTTGTGCGCTGTACTCGGCTCACCCCGTCATCCCAGCATCTCGTCATCCCAGCATGCCGTCATCCCAGCATCCCGTCATCCCAGCATTCCGGTAAATACACACTAGAAATGGACAATGTACATCATGTTAGCGACGCAGACAGTTTCGGCAGAGCAGTTGAAGCAGACGATCTTCGAGGTGTTGGGCCAGATTGCACCCGAGGCAGATCCAGAAGATCTGGAGCCGGATGAGGATATCCGCGAGGCGTTCGACATCGATTCGTTCGATTTTCTCAACTTCCTGATCGGGCTGAATGAGCAGCTGGGCGTGGAGATTCCAGAGGCCGACTACGGTCAGTTGAACACGCTGGATGAACTGGTCAGCTATCTTCAGACCCATATGGAGCCGACGTGACGCCGGCTGTAGCCGCGCGACTTTTCGATAGGTCGTGCGGCTACGTGCCACGGCTGCGGTTGGCCGAGATCGCGTTGACCACCCTTGTTTGCCCATCAAGACGCTGATTGAAAGAGCTAGAAAGGTTGGAAGCATGTCCACGTCCACCATCCATTTGGCCGAATCTGGCGCCGCGACGCGCGTAGAGTCTCGCGAGGCATCCCAAGTAGTTCTGGAAAGGGAGGAGATGCAGCGACTGTTCGATGCGTTGCACGCGCGCGGCTACACCACCGTCGGGCCGACAGTCCGCGACCAGAGCATCGTCTACGAGGCAATCGAAAAAGTTGAAGACCTGCCCATCGGCTGGACCGACGAGCAGGGCGCCGGACACTACCGCCTCGTGCCGAGCGATAGCCCGGCGCTCTTCCACTTTGCCGCGGGATCCTCGCCCTGGAAACCCTTTTCCAGCCGCCGGAGATCTCTCTCTGGCAGGCGGTGCGCACCAACGGACACTTCGAGCTTGTGCCAGAGGCGGACGATGCGCCGCAGCTTGCGCTGATCGGCGTCCGTGCCTGCGACCTGCATGCGATCCAGATTCAGGACCAGGTCTTGATGTCAAACGAATATGTGGACCCCATCTATCGCGCCCGTCGCGAGAAGACCTTTATCGTGGCCGTCAATTGCAGCAAAGCCGGCGGAACCTGCTTCTGTGTCTCCATGGGCGCCGGTCCCGAAGTGCCGTCTGGCTACGATATCGCGGTCACCGAGGTGATCAAGGAGAGCCGTCACTTCTTCGTGCTCCAGCCCGGCAGCCCGCGCGGGGTGGAGGTGTTGGCCGACCTGCCGACCCGGCCGGCGAGCGCCGATGAGATCGAGCTGGCCGAATGTGTCGTCGCGGCGATCACCACCCACATGGGGCGCACGCTGGAGACCGACGGCCTCAAGGAGTTGCTCTATCGCAACCTGGAAAATCCCCACTGGGACGATGTGGCCGAGCGCTGCCTGACCTGCGGCGCCTGCACCCTGGTCTGCCCGACCTGCTTCTGCACCACCGTGGAAGATGTCACCGACGTGACCGGTGGCCGCGCCGAACGCTGGCGCAAGGCGGACTCCTGTTTCCGCACCGAGTTTTCACACATCTACGGCGGCAACCTGCGAGCCTCTGCCAAGTCCCGCTATCGCCAATGGATGACCCACAAGCTGGCCTATTGGGTGGACCAGTTTGGAACCTCCGGCTGTGTGGGCTGTGGCCGCTGCATCACCTGGTGCCCGGTGGGGATCGACATCACGGCGGAAGCCCGCGCCATCCGCCGCAGCGACCATGCGACCGAAAGCGACAAAGGGTAACGACGTTCGCGCCACCGGAGGGAGAGAAGCAACGATGCGCAACCTCGAACCGATCATCGCCGAACATGACTTCTTCAAAGGAATGGCAGCCCACCACATCGAGTTCGTGGTCGGCTGCGCCAAGAATGCCCGCTTCGACCCGGGGGCACTCCTGTTTCGCGAGGGCGAAGCGGCCAACGACTTCTACTTGATCCGCCACGGGATGGTCTCGATTGAGCTTCTGGTGCTCGGTCGCGGCGTCGTGCCGATCCAGACCGTGGGACGCAACGATGTGTTGGGGTGGTCATGGCTCTTTGAACCCTACCACTGGCATTTTCAAGCACGGGCTGTCGAGCTGACGCGCACCCTCATCTTTGATGGCAGATGCCTGCGTGACGCCTGCGAACGCGACCACGATCTTGGCTACGCGTTGATGAAACGCTTTGCCGGGATCATGGTGCAGCGTCTGGAGGCCACACGTTTGCAGATGCTGGACGTCTACGCGAAGGGGTAGAGAAGGAGAACAATATGGAACTGGAAAGCATGGTGTCGGCTGCTGACCCCATGTTGCCGCTGCCCTACACAGTGCGCGAGCGGGTCAAAGAAAACGAAGACACCTTTACCGTGGAACTGGAGCCTGCATCGGGCGACATCCTGCCTGCGTTTCGCGCCGGCCAGTTCAATATGCTCTACATCCTGGGCATCGGCGAGATTCCTATCTCACTCAGCGGCGACCCGGCCAAACCCTACCGGCTGATCCACACGACGCGCGCCGTCGGCAGTGTCACCGGCGCGATGAGCAACCTGCGCGAGGGCGACATGCTCGGTGTGCGCGGGCCGTTTGGCTCCTGCTGGCCTATGGAGCAGATGGTCGGACGCGACGTGGTCATCGTCGCCGGCGGGATCGGGCTTGCGCCGCTGCGCCCTGCGCTCTACCAGATGTTGGAGAGCCGCGAACAGTTCGGCAAGATCGTCCTGCTCTATGGCGCCCGCACCCAGGAAGAGATGCTCTTCCGACGCGAGCTGGAGCAATGGCGCGCCCGCTTCGATCTGGAGGTGCATGTGACCGTAGACCGAGCCACCGCGCCCAAAGGTCGAACCTGGCAGGGCAACGTGGGCGTGGTCACCACGCTGATCCCGCGTGCGCCCTTCGACCCGCTGGAATCGGTCGCGCTGATCTGCGGACCCGAGACCATGATGCGATTCACGGTGCAGGCGTTGCAGCGCCGCGGCGTCACCACGGACCACATCTATGTCTCCATGGAGCGCAACATGCAGTGTGCGGTCGGTTTCTGCGGTCACTGTCAATATGGCCCCTATTTTGTCTGCCGGGATGGGCCGGTCTTTCGCTTTGACCAGCTCCAGCCGCTCTTTGGTAAATGGGAGGTGTGATGTGGCCGAAACCCACAAACCCAAGCTGGCCGTCTGGAAATTTGCCTCGTGCGACGGCTGTCAACTGAGCTTGCTCGACTGCGAAGATGAACTGCTGACGGGTGGTCGGCGAGGTCGAGATCGCCTACTTCTCGAAGCCTCGCGCGCCGTTGCCCGTGGACCCTACGACCTCTCGCTGGTCGAAGGGTCGATCACCACGCCGGACGATGCTGAGCGTATCCAGCAGGCGCGCAAGCAGTCCAAGTTTCTGGTGACCATCGGTGCATGCGCCACAGCCGGCGGCATTCAGGCGCTGCGCAACTTTGCCGATGTCGAGGAATATCTTGCCGCGGTCTATCCACACCCGGAATACATCGAGACATTGGCCACCTCCACCCCGGTCTCCGAGCACGTCTATGTTGATTTCGAGCTGCGCGGCTGCCCCATCGACAAGGGTCAACTGCTGGAAGTGATCAGCGCATATCTCTTTGGCCGCAAGCCCAACATCCCCACCCACAGCGTCTGCATGGAATGCAAGCGCCGCGGCAACGTCTGCGTACTGGTGGCCACGGGCGCGGCCTGTTTGGGGCCGGTCACCCAGGCCGGGTGCGGCGCGCTCTGCCCTGCTTACAGCCGCGGCTGCTATGGCTGCTTTGGCCCGATGGAAAGCCCCAATACCCGAGCGCTCAGCCGCCATATGGGGCGCAAACTGGGCATGGACAGGGACGCGATGGTGCGGACGTGGCGCGGCTTCAATGCCTACAGCGAAGCCTTCCGCCAGGAAAGTGAGGATGTTCAAGATGGCGACGACTAAGACAATCAAGGTCAACAACCTGGCGAGGGTCGAAGGTGAGGGCGCGCTCTCTGTGACTACGCGCAACGGCGTGGTCAAGGATGTCA
>JAAUPU010000369.1 GCA_012032975.1 Caldilineaceae bacterium
CAACTCCGGCGGCAACGGCGGCCTGGAACTGAAGTTGCAGCTCCTGTTCGTTCATAGTGGCCGGGGCGAGGAGGCGCAGGGGAGCTATTTTGTGGTCTTGAAGAAAGATGGCGCCAAATTGCCCGTCTCTGACCGGGTGCGCAGCAGCACCGGTGACAAGCCGCAGGGGTCGCTTGGTCAGTTCAACTATGAATATAGCATCGGCACCGGCGACCTGCCCGGCAACAGCGTAGCTGGTAGCTATGCTATTTGGGTTTTGGACGGCAATGGCGAGCGAGACAGCGACGTCTTTCGTTTCGACATCGGCGACCCGCAACAAGGGCTGGTCTGGATTAAGTTCGACCAAGGGTGAGCATCCTATTGTGAAGCAGCTTTTCACGACACTGGGTTCGATGCACGCGCATGAACTTGGCATGATCCTGCCCCACGAGCACATCTTCGTGGACCTGGGGCCAATCGAAGAGGCGAACTTCCGCAAGGCAGAAGCCGCTGAAGTGATCGCGCTCATGGCGCCGGAGATCGAGAAGATCAAGGTGTTGGGCGTGAGCGCGTTGGTGGAATGCACACCGGTTGGCGTGGGTCGGCGGGTCGATATCGACCTGGCGGTTTCGCTGGCCACCGACTTTCCCATCGTCGTGCCGACTGGCATCTATCGGGAGCCGTGGGTGCCCGAGTGGGCGAGGCAAGCCAGTGAGGCAGAGCTATGCGACTGGATGGTGGAGGAGTTGACAGACGCGGTTGAGGGAACCGGTGTACAAGCGGCCTGGATCAAGGTCAGCGCCGGGGACTATGGACTGACCGAGAGCGAGGCCAAGATATTGCGGGCCGCGGCGGCGGCCGTCGCGCGACCGGAGCAGTGATCGGGAGCCACACAATCCGCGGTGATGTGGTGAACGAGCAACTCGACATCATCGAAGCGTGCGGCTACAGGGCCGACCGCTTTATCTGGATCCATGCCCAGAACGAAGTCGATTTTGCCAAGCATCTTGAAGTTGCGGACCGTGGCGCCTGGATCGAGTACGATGCCATCGGCAGCGCTTCTTTTGACGACAACTACTTCATTTCCGCGATCCATCGCATGGTGGACAACGGCTATCAAGATCAACTCTTGCTCAGCCATGACCGGGGCTGGTACGATCCCTCCAAACCTGGCGGGGGAGTGCCGAAGCCGTTCACCTATTTGAGCCAGACTTTCTTGCCCGCGCTACAAGCCTCTGGCCTAGACAAGCCGCTTCTCGACATCCTCACCCGCGCCAATCCCTTCCTCGCCTACGCTCGTTGAACTGTTGCCAGAAAACAGAAATGCGTTGCACAGGTTCACCCCGTGCAACGCATTAGTGTTCAGTCTCGGCCTGAAGCCCTCAGCCTATATACGTTACCAACGCGAACGACCCCTTTGGGTTCGCCGTTGGCTTTCCCTTTCCGAAGATGATGGGTTCGAGCTGCTGGGTTGAGGCGTTGCGACTCTGGCGCTGCCACCGCCACTGCCACCGTCGAATGAGTACGTTCTAGTCGACCGGTCGCTGCTGGAGCTCGACCTTGGAGTCGGTGTGGCGCGCGATGAAGATGAGCCTGGGTCCACGTCCCGTTCACGGACTTGGCTGCGTCTGTCGGGCGTGCTAGCCCGCTGCTGCGCATAGACAGCACCGTCTGCACGTGGGGCAATGAACGCGTTCAACAGCAGCAGTCCTGCGATGGAAACCCAAAGCGATAGCCAACCCCAGTACGGTCTGCTCTTCCAACGATTCGACATATTCTGCGGCGTTCGCATTGGGGAACCCATTATCCAGGCACTTGCGGTTGTCAAAACCAGGCCATATGCGCTTCAGTTGCCTTGCAAGCAAGATGCCGACGAATCGCAACGAACAAATTGGCTCGGCATGTTGAACGCAAATGCAATTATACGTATGACGGAGTACCTTATATTACCGTAGCATCACCTTGCGTGTCAATAGATGAAGTGTATCCCACAAAATGTAGACACATTGTAAGGTTGTGTTCTTCGGATAGGTGCGGATCTTCTGTTGTTTCCCGATAGTGCTGATCCTATAGTTTATGCCCGCGACAGCGTTAGTTCCTGATCCGCACGTCGGCAAGAGCCTGATTTGGGAGCCTATGCGCAGTCCTATTCGCGCGATACGGAGATGATCACATTTCCTATCTTCTGTCCTGATTCGACATAGCGGTGGGCTTCCGGGATCTCTTCCAGGGTAAAGCATCTGTCGATGACGGTCTTGATTTTGCCCGTCTCGATGAGCACCTTTAGGGTGTTCAGATCTTCGGCCTTGGGGCTTGTCATTTCAAACATAACCTTCTTGCCGCCAGACCTTGATGCCCATCGCCCTCGCACAAACTGGATCAGGCCGGACGGATTGGCGATCAGATAACGTCCGTGTTGCGACAGCGATTTCAGGCTGCGCGAAAAGGGGCTCTTGCCGATCACGTCGAAGAGGATGTCATATGTCTGCCCGTTTTCGGTGAAATCCTCTTGCGTATAGTCGATCACATGGTCGGCGCCTACCGAACGTAGCATCTCCAGCTTTGGCGTGCTGTCCACCGCGGTCACCTCCGCGCCAAAGTGTTTGGCGAGCTGGATTCCGAAGGTGCCGATGCTCCCGCCTGCGCCATTGATCAAGAGCCGTTCGCCGGGCTGAACATCTGCCATGCGCAGAAAGTGCAATGCTTCGAGTCCGCCAAGCGCCATCGGTGCGGCTTCCGCATAAGTCATGTTGGCCGGCTTGATCGCCGCGACCCCCGCTTCGGGCAGAGAGATGTACTCGGCATACGCGCCCAAGCCCATGCCAGCCATGCCGAAAATCGGGTCACCCACGTTGAATCGCGTGACCTCGTTGCCGACGGCCTCCACTTCCCCGGCCAAATACATGCCAGGGATCGTGATTCGAGTTGGTTTTCGGAGGCCAATGTAGAGCCGTATGGGGATGCGGATCCAGTACGGGAATTGCAGGTTGCGCATTTCGCAATCACCGGTGGTCACGGTGGTGGCGTGGACTTTCACCAGGATTTCATTCTTCTTGGGAGCTGGTTTTTCCACCTCCTGCAGGCGAAGCACTTCCGGCGGACCATAGGCTGTCCAGACAATCGCTCTCATCGGTTTTCCTCGAAATTGATCAGACGCTGGTCTCATCCTGCGTCACGCTGACCACCACCTTGCCGCGGACGCGCCCTGTGCCCACATAGCCAATGGCCTCAGGCGCTTGCTCCAGCGGGTAACTTCTGTCGATCACCGGCGTCACTTTGCCAGACTCGACAAGCTCCTTGAGCGCCACCAACTCCTTGCTGTTCATCGACGTGGTCAGCGGTTTGCCCACCTGGTGGACGAAGGGGGACAACGCAAACGCCTTGAGGATGTAGCCCATGCCGCCATGACCACTGTTGGGTATGATTACGCCCTGGGGTTTCAGCGCACGACGCAGGTCGGAGAATGAACGGTTGGCCACGTTGTCGAGGATCAGATCAAAGCGCGGACCACCCTCGTGAAGTCCTCTTGCGTGTAGTCAATCACGCGGTCCGCGCCGATGGACCGGACCATCTCCAGGTTGCGCGTGCTACAGACGCCGGTCACTTCGGCGCCCAACGCCTTGGCGATCTGCACGGCAAAGGTGCCTACGCCGCCAGATGCGCCATTGATCAGTACCTTCTGACCCGACTGGACGTTGCCGGCATCGCGCAGCCCTTGCAGCGCGGTGATGGCGGCAGTCGGGATGACCGCAGCCTGCTCGAAGCTGAGGTTGGTCGGCATGAGCGCGACCCTCTCCTCCGTCGCGCAGGCGTATTCGGCCAGCGCACCGCTACCTGCACTGTAGACCGCATCGCCGGGCTGAAACCGCGTCACCTTGCTGCCGACCGCGACGACGCGGCCTGCCATATCCCACCCCAGAACGAAATTCTTGGGTCTTGGCCAGCCCACAGTGAGACGAACGACCCACGGAAAGCCGGTCATCGTGAAATAGTCGCCGGCGTTGAGACCCGCAGCATGGACGGACATCAGCACGTCGTTGTCTTTGACGGTCGGTTTTTCGATCTCCCTGACTGTGAGAACATCTGGCTGGCCATAATTGTTCTGAACGACTGCCTTCACTTGGAATCTCCGTCCTGGTTTGAACCATCGCTGGGGTGCGACCGGGCAGCCTGTGATTGGCTGCCATCGACAATCTCGATCACAACATTCCCCTTCTTGTGCCCTTTTTCCACATAACGATGGGCCGCGACAATCTCTTCCAGTGGATAGGTGCGATCGATGACCGGTCTGAGTACTCCCGCCTCGACCAGTTCTGTGAGGAACACCAGATCGTCGCTTGTCGTGCGGCTGTTGCCGGATGACCTGTCCACGTTCAGGTAGACGCCACCCTGCTTGACTGCCGTCTTGGCCTGTGCGGACGGAAACTTGTCTACCGCATCGAAAACCACATCATAGCGCGCTCCGCTCTGGGTAAAATCCTCCTGTGTGTAATCGATCACGTGGTCCGCGCCCAAAGCCTTCACCATCTCCAAATTTGTGCTGCTACAAACCCCCGTCACCTCCGCCCCGAAGTGTTTGGCCAGTTGGACGGAAAAGGTGCCGACGCTGCCAGAAGCCCCATAGATCAGCACCTGTTGGCCGGGCTGGATGTTGGCCTTGCGTAGCAAAAGCAACGAGGTCATGCCGCCGTTGGGAAGCGCGGCGGCCTTCCCATAGG
>JAAUPU010000370.1 GCA_012032975.1 Caldilineaceae bacterium
GCGAGCAAGAAATTGGCCAGCTTGGGGTCCAGTTCCAGGGCAAGCTGGATGGTCTTTTCCATCGTCTCTTCGTTGTCGCCGGGCATGCCAAAGATGAAGAAGCCCATGGTCTGCAACTGAGCGGCCTTGGCATTGGCAAATGCCTCGCGCACCATATCGACAGTCTGGCCTTTCTTGATCACGTTGCGCAACATCTCCTCGTCGCCATTTTCCACACCAAAACCCACGCGCAGACAACCGGCCGCCTTCATGAGCTGAAATAGCTCCAGATCGCTGTGGTTGACCTTCATGCCGTGGACGGTGACCCAGGGAACAGTGTTCAGCCCCTCTTCCACCAGGCGCCGACAAAGCTCTTTGGCCCGCGGCAGCTTGAGATTCCAGATGTCGTCGGTGACGCCGATCTCGGTGGCGCCCAGCCCTTTGACCAGCCACTTCCATTCCTGCACCACGCTCTCGACCGAGCGCGCCCGCCAAGTGTCGCCGGTCACTGGCTTGGAGCAAAAGGTGCATTTGTAGGGACAGCCGCGCTGGTCAGGATGGTGAAGCTGCGAGCATGAGTATCCAATCCATCGGTCAGCGGTTGCAGATTCGTGTAGCGGTCGATCTTGAAGAGGTCATGGGCGGGAAAGGGCAGCGCATCCAGATCCGGGATCATCGGGCTTTCGGGGCTGGTGACGATCTCGTCGCCGCGACGAAAGTGGATGCCCGGAATCACGCCTGGCAAGCGGCCAGCCTCCAGCGTGTTGACCAGCTCCAGGAAACTGTATTCGGCCTCGCCTTTGAAGACATAATCCACATATTCGTCATGGGGCGGATTGAGCGACTCCAGCGGCATGATAGTCAGGTGTGGTCCGCCCAAGACGGTGTACAGACCGCGCTGCTTGCAAAGCTGGGCCATCTCCCACGCTTCCTGGATCAGCGGCGTGGTCGCGCTCACGCCGATCATCTCGAAGGGTTTGCCGTGTTCTTCCGCGCGATCCAGGTAATAATCGACGCCGACGTCTTCAATGGCCGCGTCGAAGATCATGACCTCGTGGCCACCCTCGCGCAGAACCGCGGCCAGGTAACCCAAACCCAGCGGAATATGTTTGCGGGCGCTCCAGACTTTCGCTTCTGGGCTGGCAAGAAGTATGCGCATGTTTTAGATAGAGCCTTCCGCTTCGATTGACTTGCGGAGGCCCGTCTTTTCTTTCTTGGGCAAAAGGTGCGCGAGGCAATGCGTACATTGCGTGGCAGATTGAACCAGAAGTCCTTGGTCTTGAGCCGGCGGATGACGGCGACGGCCGCAGGTAATATTGGCGATAGGCTTTGCGATACATCTCTTCGACCAGCTCGGCGGTCATGTCGCCCATTTCGTAGCGCGCCTGCTGCTCGAAAAAGACATAGTCTTCCCAGTCGTTGATCAGGAAGCGCCCCTGGCGTTTGATGATCTCGTAGACTTTGGTGCCGGGATAGGGTGTCATCATGGAGAAGTTGGCGATCAGCGGGTCCAGTTCGATGGCGAAGTCGATAGTCCGTTGCATGGATTCGCGGGTCTCACCGGGCAGACCGATGATCAGAAATGCGATGGTCTCCAGCCCGACTTCCTTGGCGTTCTTGAAGGCCTGGCGGATGGTGTCGTGATCGACCTTTTTATCGATGGAGCGCAAAATCTCTTCATCGCCGGTTTCGACGCCAAAGGCCACCCGCTTCAGCCCTGCATCTTTGAGCAGTTGCAACAGTTCCTTGCTGGCCAGGTTGGCGCGAATGCCATTGACGAAGATCCAGGGCACGTGGTTGAGCTTGTTCTCGATCAGCAAGACGCCCAGTTCCTCCATGCGCTTGACGCGTATGTTGGCGCTGTCGTCCAAAATGCCGATCTCCTGCGCACCCATATCTTCGACCAGATGTCGCCACTCTTTGATGACGCTCTCCGGGCTGCGGCTGCGCCACTTGATGGGCATGATGCTTTGGCTACAGAAGGTGCAGCGATAAGGACAGCCGCGACTGGTCATGATGCTGAAACTGCGTGCGCCATCCACATGGTCGGTGGCTGGCTGCAGATTGGTGTAGAACTGCATCTTGAAGAGATGATAGGCGGGCCAAGGCAGGCTATCCAGGTCGGCAATCGGCGTGCGATCTGGATTGTTGTGAATATGACCGTCGCTGGTGCGATAGGTCAGCCCAAGACAATCGTCGAAGATTTCATGCTCAGGGTGCATAAAGGCTTCGGTGTGATATTCGGGCTGATCTTCCAGATACTTTTCCAGGCGGTTGCAGATGTCGATCCAGCCGTCCTCACCTTCACCGCGCACGACGATATCGACGAATGGCTTTTCGCAACTTTCTTCGGGAAGCACGCTGACATGGGGGCCGCCCAACACAATCGGGCAATCGTAGACTTCCTTGATGGCGCGCGCGGTTCGCCAAGCCTGTTTGACCTGCGGTGTGTTGGCCGTGATGCCCACGATGTGGGGCTTGAACTCCTGGATAAATTCGGCCACCGGTTGTTTTTCAACATCGGCGTCAAAGATGACGACCTCATCGCCGCGACGTTCACTCACCGCCGCCAGATAGGCCAAGCCCAGGTGCGGGGTGGTGCGGGTATCGATGGGTAATCTGAATTTCGGGTTGATTAATACGACGCGCACGTGATTGTTCCTCCTCAAGCGTAGATGAGGCCTGATCCTGACCGAGACTCATGCCCTGAATTGGCGCGATTCTACCACGGGACTGTCAATAGCTCAAATTAATATGAAAGGATTCATAAAAATTAAAATCGAGGGCATTTGAATGCACGAAGCGCCCGAAGAGGGTTTGATTGCGACGGGGGCAGGCGAAAAACTGTTGATGCTCAATCAGTTGCTCGCGGGTAGGGTGCGGTCATAGAGTGCAGAAATGTCGATATCTGTGGTCGCATGGATACCAGTAATTTCCTGGAAATTCTCTTTCAAGAGGCGTTGGATGCCTAGCTTCATGGTCAGCAGGCTGATCGGGCAGTCAATGCACGCGCCCAACATCTTGACATGGGCGATGCCCTTTGCATCGACTTTCAACAACTCAACGTCTCCACCGTCCATGTACAAGGTTGGTCGATAATCGTCCAGTACAGCCTGGATTCTTGTTTCCAGCGATCCAGCGCCGAGGGCCGAATTGGAAGCTGTTGTCATCGCGCGGTTTTCCTTACTGAATCTCTGCATCAATGGGGCGACGCCCGGCAAATCCCGCATCGATGTCGTGCCAGAAGCGAATGTCGTCTTCGCCATATCGCCAGCAGAGGTAGATGTCTCGCCCATTTCGCCTGCCCAAGAAATCGACCAACCCACTATCCACATCTTTGATCGTGATGCCCAGCGCCATGATGCCCTTGAGGTTGGTTTCCAATCGGGAAAACTGCATGAACAACTCGCCCGCTGCTTGGCTGCCGCCATTGGTGGCGGCGTCGCGCAGCGCCGGCCAGGCAACAGGGCGCAGCCGCATGATCTCCTGCCGCGCTTGTTGGGCCTGATGCATCATCTCTCTCACTCGCGGTAAGAGCGCCCGCGCTTCAACCAATGTGTAAAATTTAGCCGCCATCGAACCTCATGCGCTATCTGACCAATCACGAAGGCGAGGGAAGGCGCCTTCCCTCGCCTTGATCAACCGGGTGAGTCGGACAAATAGCGACTCACTCTATAGGACGGATCGTGATCGTAAACAGGTAGATTTAGTGGCCGCAGCTCTTCTCGGGCACCTGCTCGCCGTCGTGGGTCTGCGCCGTGCGGAAGCTGCTGCCACAGCCACAGGAACTGGTGGCATTCGGATTGTCGATGTGGAATCCGCCCCCCATAAGATTGTCGACGTAATCGATCTTGGCGCCGTCCACATAGAAGAGGCTGGTGGGATCGACAAGCACGCGCATGCCGTGCATTTCGTAGACTTCGTCGCCTCGCGCGAGGTGTCGTCAAAGGTCATGCCGTACTGCATACCTCCACAACCGCCGCCTTTGACAAAGACGCGCAGACCATGGCTCTCCTTCAGACCTTTCTGGTCGAGGATGCCTTCCAACTTTTCAGCAGCTGATGGCGTAAGTGTAATCATACTGAGTGTTCCTCCGATTGACTTCTGATAGTTGACTTGAGATCGTCAAAGTTGAACGGTAAATCACTACCCACCGATTTGGTTCATCGCCCGGTTTTCGGCAAAGTGACCTTGCGCCAGACCATGCCCCCACGGCTTGTGAAACGAACCTTTTTCCATCATTTCACGTACTTCATCAAAAGTGGCCCCGGCTCGCAACGGAGTAAGAAGGTCCACTTCATCATCGCGCAGCAGACAGAGCCGCAACTTCCCATCGGCTGTCAACCGGATGCGTCCGCAGCCCTGGCAGAATGGTTCAGTCACACTGCTGATGAAACCAAGCGTGCCCATGGCGCCGGGAATGCGAAACGGGCGACTTGGGTCCACGTAATCATAACTTGCCTCTTCCAACGGGCCAAACGCCTTTTCAACCTGCTGGCGCATCTCTACGAACGAGACCACATTGCTCTGTTGAAAGTCCGAGACCTCGCCAAACGGCATCATTTCGATGAAGCGCACTTCCCAATCGTTCTCCAGCGTCAACCGCGCCAGGTCGATCATGTCCACGTCGTTGAAGTTGCGTACGACCACACAGTTCAATTTGAGTGGGCGCAGGCCTGCCTCTTCGGCGCGCGGATCCCGCGCCACACA
>JAAUPU010000371.1 GCA_012032975.1 Caldilineaceae bacterium
CGGTGACGCCGGAGATCTGCATGTGCATCTGCGCGCCGCAGGCCATGTCGGCAACCACGTCGATATGTTCGGGGATGCGCACCGGCTTGAGCAGCCCGTCCGCGCCGCGCCGCTGTTTGATGAAGGTCTTGCCCGTCGCGCTGACGCGAGTGGCGGCGCCGACCCAGCGCAACACGGCCTCGTACCAGATGCCCATGCTCATGATGTTCATGCCGCTGAGGTCAAAGTCGTGGCGCCAATGCATGGGGCCGTCTGTGTCCAGAAAAACGCCACCGGCGCGCACCTCAATCGCGGCAATTGCGCCCAGGTAACCTTCGGCGATCAGCCGCTTGATGGTCTTGTCCACCCGCAGCGTCATGGGCGAGGGCACGATCTGCGCGACCAGGTGGGGGTTGGCCCGCGCGGCCGCGCGCATGAGGTGTGCCTCGGTCGCGTTCATGGCCATGCGCGCCTCGCACATCACATGCTTGCCCACGGCGAGCGCGGCCAGTGTCAGCCTGCTGTGCATGTAGGGCCAGGTGCCGATGACGATGGCGTTGGTGTCCGGGTCCGCGATGGCGTCACTCCACTTTGCGTAGCTCTTGGCGATGCCGAACTCGGTGGCGACGCGCGCAGACGATTCGAGGCTGCGGTTGCAGACGCCGACGATCTCGACGCCGTCGATGGCCTGGAGGCCGGGGATGTGTTTGGATGTGGTGTTGGCGCCGCGCCGATCACGCCGACGCGGACAGTCTTGTCGCTCATGGGTCACTCCTTTGGGTAGAGATTGGAGATTGGGAGATTGGAGATTCGCTGGCAGACGCGGCGAATCTCCAATCTCCCAATCTCATTGCAGTTGCTTGCTCAACGCTTCAAGAACAATTCTACCACCGGCACGGCCACATCGGGTTGCTGCACCGGCAGTTCCAGCGTCAACGTGTTGGGCGAGAGGCCACCCATCGTCGTATTTTGCGCGCCCTGACTGGGGTCGACCACGCTCATGCCCACCTCCGAGCCATCGTTGAGCAACTGCGCATACTCGACCGATCGCCCAGGCCGGCCAGATGCACATGGCGAAAGGGCCAGGTGAAGAGGTGGAGGTAGAGCCGGTCACCGTTTTGGGTGAAGCGACAATCGGGCGGCGGCGTGAAGTCGCTCTCTCCGCAACCGTAGATGGCCCGGCTGTGCAGACGCATCCACGCGCCGATGCCACGCAGCCGATCGAGGGCGCGCGGTTCAAACTCGCCACGCGCATTGGGGCCGACATTGAGCAGCATGTTGCCATCCTTGGAGACCGCATCGACCAACATGCGGATCAGCAGCTCCGTCGGCTTCCAGTCCAGGTTGTCCCGGTGATAGCCCCAACTGCCGTTGAGCGTCTGACATGCTTCCCAAAGCACCGGTTTGCCATCGACCGTCATCTTGCCAGCCGGCTGGTATTGCTCGGGCGTCTTGAAGTCGCCGCCGATCTCCAGCCGGTCGTTGACCAGGATGCCCGGCTGAAGCTCACGCACCATGGCCATCAGTTCCTCGGAGCGCCAGTCGTCTTTCCCTTTGCCTTTCGACCAGCCCCAATCGCGCTGCGAATAGGAGAAGTCGAACCACATCAGTTCCAGCGGGCCGAACTGGGTGAGCAGCTCACGCGTCTGGCCGTGGAGGTAGGCAGCGTACTTGCCGATGTCCCGACCCTGGTTGGCCTCGCGATAGGCCAGGTTCTCGCGCATGGGGTGCAGGCCGTCGACCGGAAATTCCGGGTGATGCCAGTCGATGACAGAGTGGTAGAAGCCGGTCTTCATGCCTTCGTTGCGGAAGGCCTCCACCATCGGCTTGAGCAGGTCGCGACGGGCTGGCGTGTTGGTCGCCTTGTAGTCGGTCAGCGCCGAATCCCACAGGCAGAAGCCGTCGTGGTGCTTGCTGGTCACCACGAAGTATTTCATGCCGGCTTCTTTGGCCGCTTGCGCCCAGGTGGATGGATTGTAGAGGTCCGGGTCGAAATGGTCGAAGTACTTCTGATAGGTCTCGTCGGGGATCATCTCGCGGTTCTTGATCCACTCGTGGCGCGCGGGCAGCGAGTAGATGCCCCAGTGGATGAAGAGACCAAATCGGTCGTGGGTGAACCAGGCTGTGTTGGCGGACATTGCATCTCCTAAATCATTGGCTGTGAACAAAAGGGACGGCGTGACTGCATACTGTATAATGACGTCATGCTACATCGTCATCTGAACCACCAACAATTCACCCCGGCTGCGATTGACGATGTCATCGCACGTGGCAAACGGCAGGATTGGATCGATCTTCGTCAGGCGGTTTTGGCAGATCGATCCGTCTTAGAAAAGTGCTGGGCGTCTGTCAGGCTCACGTTGCCGATCCATACGCCCAGCGCTATCATTTTTGGAAACAACATGCCGAACGACACCTTATCTGATTGGGAGAGAAGATACCGGACAAGACCGGTGTTTGGCTCGGAAAACTCGATCGATTAGCTTTATAGTGGTTCTATTTTGAGACGAAGAGTTTCGCACCGGATCGACTCGACTGTCACAGGCCGTAGAACTCCTGGTCTCGACGTGACATCACTTTAGCAAAGCAGAACGATAGTTCTGGCCCTGTCACCTTGTCACCCTGTCATCCTGTCACCTCCCTTGTCGTTTCGCCATTAATGCCCTCACTTGCTCGCGCGTCTGCGGACGGATCTGCTCGTCTTCCTTCAGCGCGTCAAGCAACATCGGCAATGTGATCAACTCCTCCTCACCTTGCCAGACGCGATGGGCCAGGCGCAGCACCAGATCGCGCAGTTCGTCGACTTCCGTCGGCTGCAAGTGCGCCTTGAGATAGGGGATCTCCTCGGCCACATCGCGGCCCAGGATCGATGCGCTGTACTGATTCCACGCGGCCATGAAGCCGCCCTCCCAGTCGATCCGCGGCACATGGATCTCCCCAGGCGAGGCGAGGTCAAAGTGAGTGATGGCCATGTCTCCATTTGAGCAAACTTCCAGGATCGCCGCGGTCTGGCGCAGTTGACGGGTGATCTCGTTGCCAGAAGCGAGCGCGCCCGGGTTGACAACTTTGACCCCTTCGTTTTGACAGACCAACGGAATGTGCCAGTGACCGAAGACGACCATCGACGCGCCGGAGCGCTTCGCCTGCTGGGTATGCCGTGCCAGTTTGGGTAACAGATCATCGCCCCGGCGCGCGGCGGCTTCATCTTCCCAGTTGGGAAAGTGGCCATGCCAGAGCAGAATACGCCGGCCATTGGCCACAACCACCTGTTGAAAGGGCAGCTCTCGCTTCGCATCAACGCTGTCGTCGTTGCCATGTACGGCCACCACCGGCGCAATCGCGCTCAGTTGGTCCAGCACCCAGAGTTCACCCACATCGCCGGCGTGCAGCAGCAGATCGACGTCGGCCATCACCTCGAAGAGCGCGGGCGGGAACTCGCGGCAGCGCATGGGCATGTGGGTGTCGGACACCAGCCCGATGCGAAATCGGGGCCGCTGATCATCGAGCTTCAGACCGTCCATTTCTGAGAACTCCCTCGTAGACAACGATGGATCATGTCACCCTGTCATCCTGTCACCCTGTTACCTTGCCACCCTGTCACCTCATACCAAAGGCAGCGCGCCGTCCCGACTAGAGCGACAGACCGCATCGACCAACGCCATGGTTTCAAGCGCATCGTCCACCGAAGTAGGGATCGTCGCTTGCGCGTGGTCCAGCCGTCGCATGACGCTTGCCATCGGGCCGACGAACGCATCTGGAAACCATGTGCCGGGGATGTCGGCGCGTTGCCAACGGGGCTGGCCCTGTTCGTCCTCAAGACAGAAGTCGAACTGGTCCGCCTCTCCCACAGGATAGTTCAGCAGCAGCCCCATGGTGATCTTGATCGCGCCCTTGGTTCCCTCCCATTTGAGGATGCTTTCCTGGTGATCCAGCCCGAAGCGGTGGAAGTGATTGGTGGAGATCGTGGCGCGCAGGTTGGAACCATAGTCGAGGATCATGGCGCTGCGCGTGCCGTCCATCTTGGGCGCGTCTGGATGGTTGGTCACCTTGGCGTAGACGCCCTGCGGATTGCCCAAGAAGGCGCGCATCAGGTCCAGATAGTGAATGCTGTGATAGTAGACTTCCATGTTCGCCACGTTTTCCAGAAAGCGCCAGAGATGCCACGGGGTGTAGACGCTCAGCCGGATTTCCATGTCGGTAATCTCGCCGATCGCGCCCCGCTCGATCAGGTCACGTGCGGCCAAGACGAAAGGCGCATAGCGAAGCTGGAAGTTGACGCCGGCCGCCAACTCTTTTTGGTGACAGATCGCGCGGATCGCCCTGGCATCCGCCAGCGATTCCCCCATCGGTTTCTGGATCAACACGCCGCGCCGATCGGGCAGAATGGGCAACACATCCACCAGTGCGCTGGCGGGTACGGCCACGTCGAAGACGGCATCCGCAGGCGCGGAGCGGCAAAGCTCTGTCAGCGATGAATAGACCCGCTGAATGGCAAATTGAGCGGCCAGCGCACGCGCCTTTTCCTCGTCCAGATCGTAGATGCCCACAACCGGGAAACCGGCCTTCTGATAGGCGGGAAGATGCGCGTCGCGCACGATGCCGCCGGCGCCGATGAGGACGATGGGCCGCGGGGTGTCTGGCAGGGGAGGCGTTATATTTCAGCTTCATGGGCTGGCAGAATTCCTGTTGCACTGGCGACGGACAACCGTC
>JAAUPU010000372.1 GCA_012032975.1 Caldilineaceae bacterium
GCAATCATGCAGATGCCCGCGCGCTCGCCGGCGATGGCCGCCATGACGGCGATGACGTTGGCGCAACTATCCAACAACCGTTTCATCGTCGGCCTGGGCGCGTCCGGCCGCAGGTGGTGGAAGGCTGGCACGGTCAGCCCTATGGCAAGCCGCTGGCCAAGACCCGCGAGTACATCCAGATTGTGCGCACCATCTTCGAGCGCGACGAGCGGCTGGTCCACGACGGCGAGTTTTATCAGATTCCCTACCAGGGCGAGGATGCCACAGGACTGGGCAAGCCGCTCAAAAGCATTCTGCACGGACGGCGCGATCTGCCGATCTATCTGGCCGCGATCGGCCCGAAGAATATGCAACTGGCTGCCGAGATCGCCGACGGTTGGCTGCCGATTCTCTTTTCGCCCCGGCATTATGGCGCGCTCTTTCAGGGGCAGATCGAAACTGGCTTTGCCCTGGCTGGCGGCGACAAGAGCCTGGCCAACTTCGACATCGCGCCCTCTGTTCCGGTGGTGATGGGCGACGACGTGTCCGCGTGTCGCAACCTGCTCAAGCCGTTTCTGGCACTGTATGTCGGCGGCATGGGGGCCAGAGGCAAAAACTTCTACCACGACCTGGTCTGCCGTTATGGCTATGAAGAGGCCGCAGACGCGGTGCAGACGCTCTATCTTCAGGGCAAGCGGGCCGAAGCTGCCCAGGCTGTGCCCGATGCGCTGGTGGATGATGTCGCACTCTGTGGTCCCAAAGCCCGGATCGCCGAACGACTGGAGCTTTGGCGCGCCAGCCCGGTCACCACGCTCAATTTGACCACGAGTGACATCCGAACGGTGCGCGCTTTGGCAGAGTTGATGCTGTAAGCGTACACTGTTGCGCTGTTGTTCGGGAAGCAATCCTGGCGGTGCTACGACTGACCACGGCAGGACATTTGGGGGAGTTGGGTTGATGTACGGGAGCAAACGAGCGAGGCGCACACTTTGGTCGGTCTTCTTTTTTGGGCTGTTGATTACGACCTTTGCCGCTGAATCGAACACCACCATCGTGACTGCCGCCTCCATCGGCGCCAAGAATGTTCTGGAAGGCGTTGTCATCCATGTGGCGGATGCGGCCGGAAGCCAAGTAATCGAAGATCGGTCGGGCTATCGCTACTGTTTAGTGGGCGCGGACGACGAGATTCGGCACACGTTGGAGGCCCAAGCTTTTGCAGAATATAGCCGACGGGTCGCCAGCGTCTACATGCGGTCGCCAGATTCGGTCGATAGGCTCAATCACATCACCCGTGTGCAAGGCGAGGCGTCCAGCTTTGGCGGCTGTGCAGACCCAGCCACCGGCGCGGATTTACAGATATTCTTGGTCCATGCGATTTTGTCCGAACAGAAGGAGGCACCGAACAGGATGGTCGCCTCTGGCGCCGATGGCGAGGTGCGACGGGTGCCAGCGACTCGCCCCAGAGGGGCTGCCCTGTTGCGCAACCGTTGCCCTGCGACGAACGGATCGCCCACGATCTGACGCCGTTGTTGACCAAGGAATTTGGCATCAGTCCAGATTATGCGCCCGATGACCTGACGCCGCTGGCCGATCACGCTCCGGCTGGTCTGCGGATTGGCCAGACTATCTTGGTGCGAGAAGTGATCGTCGAACCGCTCTTGGCCATGCTGACGGAGATGCAAGAGGCTGGGTTGCAACCCTTGATCTATTCCGCCTATCGCAGCTATCGCACCCAGGTCGCGACCTATGGCCAGTGGACGCGCCTCTATCCCGAACGAGGACCGTTTCTCAGCGCGCCGGCCGGCCACAGCGAGCATCAGCTTGGCACCACATTGGATTTCGGCTCGCCAGAGCTGGCCAAGATTGTGGGTTCGCAGGTGCGTTTTCACCCCGACTTTGCCAAGACCAGCGAGGGTCTCTGGCTCCAGGCGCACGCCCACGAATTTGGCTTTACCCTCAGCTACCCTGATGGCGCCACCGACATAACCGGCTATTATTATGAGCCGTGGCACTACCGCTATGTGGGAACGGAACTCGCCACGCTCTTGCACGAGCAGGGCGCCTCGCTCACCGAATACCTCTCCACAACCCAGCCCGCACCCTGCACCCCCTGAGTCTTTGGGAGCAACCTGAGGCAAAAGGCAATTCCAGGAATCTGTTGGCGAGGTAACGCCATGCATCTGCATGACTCCGTCTGTTTTGTGCTGCTTCATGGCCAGGCGTCCTGGTAAAGGCTTGGTTCTGTCGCGGGGTTCGAAAATCAGTGTGTTGCCGCCCTTGGCTGCGGTAGGCAGGAGAAAAGAAGGAGAATGGACTGATGGATGACAAGGCGCGCTGTTTCTGGGCGGGTGAATCTGAACGGATGGTTGCCTATCACGACGAGGAGTGGGGGGTGCCCGTCCATGACGAGCGGGAACTCTTCGAGCGGCTATTGCTCGAATGCTTTCAAGCCGGGCTTTCCTGGCGGACCATCTTGGACAAGCGCGAGAATTTTCGCCGTGCGTTTGATGGCTTCGATCCAGCGCGGATCGCACGCTACGACGAAGCCAAGATCCAGGAATTGATGCAGGACGCAGGGATTGTACGCAATCGTCTCAAAGTGCGTGGCGCAGTGCAAAACGCGCAGGCCTTTCTTCGCCTGGCCGAGGAAGCGGGCAGCTTTGGCGACTGGCTATGGGGATTCGTAGACAACGAAGTCCGTCTGCCGTCGCATCCGTTGACCAGGGAGAAGCTGCCCAGCGTGACGCCAGAGGCAGAGGCGCTCTCCAGAGCACTGAAAAAGGCTGGCTTCACCTTCGTGGGGCCGACCATCTGCTATGCATTTATGCAGAGCGTCGGCATGGTGGACGATCATCTGGTCGGCTGTTTTAAGTATCGGGGGCCGTCTGCGGATTGAACCGTTCGGTGGAAACGAAAGCGGTGGCCGCTTGGTCATGCCGCCGGATAGCGATGTTGTGGGGGGTTACTTGGTGGCAACGCGTGGATTCTCGATCCGGAGCAGCTCTCGCACCACATCATCCACGCGGCGCTTGTAGCGTAACATCTCTCGTCGGCAATCCACCTCGGCGGGACTTTCCGGCTTGAATGCGCGCAGTGATTCCTCAAGTTCGGCGTCCACGCGCATCTTGCGCAGGTTGAGGGGATTGCCGCGAAGATATTCGCGCATTTTCTGTGGCAACGGTCATGTCGTAGTGGGTCAAGTCGTTGTGCAGATCAACAAGGCGATCAGATGCGATGGCTGGCATTGGCATCGCTCTCAGGGTATCCCATGCTCGATTTAGTTTGCGCCGGTACACAATCTCTTTGTTCCTGTTAAGGTGTTTTTCAGCCAGTGTTGACCGAAAAGGGACGTGAGTTGAGGGGCCGATGAAACGATTTGAGCGCGGCAAGTTGTCGCGATTATAGCAGGGGTCAAGGCCATCACCGAAAATGTTGGGCGTTCAAACCGCGAATGGGACACGCGTGAACCGCACTGAAGTTGACGATCTGCCCTGGTACGATATGGGTCTGGCCCTTGAGCCTGGCGTTCCTGTTGTGTACCGTGCGTCCCGTATGGTCTCATCGCGCGGATATAGAGTAAGATTCGTCCCGACTTCTCATTTATGCTATAATTCTTGGCTCCATCCAACACTGCAATTGTAGTTCTTCTCAGTACAGGGGAGTGAGCATGACCGCAACTGCTCAGCCAAGCCCAGTAGCGCGTCCAGCAAGGGTTGCCCTGTGGGCGCGCCTGGTCGGCATCCGTTCGCCTATGAAGGCCAACCAGGCCAAATGGGGCTACATTTTTCTCTTGCCGTGGATACTTGGCCTGCTCATTTTTATCCTCGGCCCAATCCTCGCGTCAGCCTTTTTCAGCTTTACCGACTACGAAATTATCAGCCCCCCGCGCTTTGTGGGTCTGAGCAACTATACCAAGGCCTTTACGGATGACATCCTGTTCTGGCCATCGATGGGGCGCACCTTTGTCTATGCGCTGCTCGTCGTGCCGTTGGGACTGATTGGGTCGCTTTTTTTGGCCATCTTGCTGAACCAGGGTCTCGCTGGCTCGAATCTTTTTCGCACACTTTTCTTTCTTCCCAGCCTAACCCCGGCCGTCGCCCTCGCGCTGTTGTGGACCTGGCTTTTTCACCCTGGTGTCGGGCCGATCAATGTCGCGCTGAGCTGGTTTGGCATTACGGGACCTGGTTGGTTGACCAGCAAAGAATGGGCGCTGCCTGCGCTGATCATCATCAGCCTGTGGGCGGCCATTGGCGGCAATTCCATGCTCATCTTTTTGGCCGGGCTACAGGGGGTGCCGCAGGAATATTACGAAGCCGCCGAGATCGATGGCGCCGGCGCATGGGCGCGCTTCCGAGCCGTCACGTTGCCGCTGATCACGCCGACGCTCTTCTTCAATCTGATCTTGGGGATCATTGGCGCGCTGAAAGTCTTCACGCTCGCCTTTGTCGCGACGCTGGGCGGACCCTCCTACGCCACCTGGTTCTATGCGTTGCACATCTATCGACAGGCATTCGAGTATTTCCGTATGGGCTATGGTTCGGCGCTGGCTTGGATCTTCGTGATTGTCCTGCTGATATTTACCTTCGTCCAGCTTAGACTTTCTAATCGCTGGGTCTACTATGCAGGGGACTGATAGCCATGGCGAATCAGAACGATCTGCTCGGTAACATTACTCGCACTCAGGCAGTTCCCACGCACACCGCCA